>DQCG01000627.1:4128-11232 GCA_003533825.1 Phycisphaerales bacterium | reverse complement strand
CTCCTTGTCCGGGTTCCATCGCAGATCGCGTCCCAGCCGTAGGCAGATGTTACCGGCGTGACAAGTCGTAACCGAGCGATGCGATACTTCGGCATTGGATATCGGCACACGGCGGGTTTTGACGCAGTCGAGAAAATTGCGATGATGGCCCGTCATGTACTCATAGCCTCTCTGGGTTACCTTGAGCTTCTGCATAATCGCTTTGCTCGATGCGGTAATCTTGCCGGTGTCATCGACGCTGACCCAGCCTTCTGTGCCGACGAATTTGTTTCCTCTGGGGCCTCTGCCGGGCTCGGTTTCATCGTGATAGATCATCTTGACACCGTCGGAGTACGTCGCGACCACCTCGAAACGTACGGGCGTATTGAACAGGCCGTCTCTGGGAAATTCGGCCCGGCCTTCGTATTCTATCGGGCCCGTGTACTGGCTGTCGTTCGCCCACTGGGCCAGGTCGTTAAAGTGCGCCCCGAGATCGGTCAATTGTCCGCCGGAGTAGTCATAGAGCCAGCGAAAAGAGCCGTGACATCGCCTTGGTGTGTACGCCTCGAAGGGGGCCGGGCCCAGCCACCTGTCATAGTCGAAGCCTTCCGGCACAGGTTCGGGCCTCTGCGGCGGACAGGTCGGGCCGTTATGATAATAGCAGTGCAGTGTATGGAGCCGGCCGAGCATCCCGCTTCGGGCAATGTCCACCGCAAAACGAAAACACGCGTTGCTTCGCCGCTGCGTGCCGGACTGATATACGGTTCCGTATCGCTTGATCGTGTCGGCCACCGCCCTGCCTTCTGCAATGGTCAGCGAAATCGGTTTTTCGCAATAGATGTCTTTGCCGGCCTTCGCGGCTTCGATTGAAAGAATGGCATGCCAGTGGTCGGGCGTAGCTATCAGCACCGTATCCAGGTCGTTACGGATGAGTATCTCGCGGAAATCGTTGTACGCCGCACAATCTTTGTTGCTGTACGCGGAATCCACGGTCTCTTTTGCCCTGGCCCGGTGCTTTGCATCGACGTCGCAGACGGCGAGTATGCGCAGATCGTCACAGGTAAGAAAATTTCGCAGATTGTGCATGCCCTGGCCGCCAATGCCGATAGCTCCCATCGTAAGCCGCTCACTTGGCGCGGTTGTTCCATAATTACCCAGGGCTGACGACCGGATGAAATGCGGGACGGTAATCGCTGATGCTATAAATCCTGCCGTACCCTTGAGAACTGATCTTCGAGTTAGCGTTTTCATTTTGTCTTCCTCAAGCTGATGTTCGTTATCAGGTTCAATCACACCTTCTCTTTTTCTGGAACTACGGCAAATGATAACACAATAAGGGGAATTTTGCCAAAACGAATATCTGCAAGGCTTTTATTAATCGTGTGCTTGACGCAAACAATCGGCCTTTAGTAGAATAGCCGGATAGGACGGCAGGCGGTGTACTCGGTGCCGTGTGAAGATGAGATTATAGAAGCAGCAAAAAGAATGTTACATTTGTAAGGAATATCTTGTAGGAAGAAAAACTATGCCACTTGAAAATATGAATGCGATGCTCGGCAAAGCCGCCGGCGCCGGTTATGCCGTCGGCGCATTTAATATCCTCGACTACAATTCCACCAAAGCCGTTGTTTTGGCCGCAGAGGAAACAAACGCTCCGGTAATTATCCAGACATCGGCCAAGACCGTTATCTTTTGGGGCGCCTCGGCCATCATCTCCTGGATAAGGCAGCTTGCCGGCCCATCGAGAGTTCCTATCGCTTTGCATCTTGACCACTGCAAGGATTTAGACCTTATAGAAGAGTGCATCGAGTCAGGGTGGACTTCGGTTATGATTGATGCCTCTTCAAAGCCGTTTGAGGAGAATCTCTCTTTGAGCAGGAAAGTGGTTCAGATGGCGCGGCCGAAGAATGTCACCGTAGAAGCGGAGCTTGGTGCAATCGTGGGCGTGGAGGACGACATTCACGTGAAACAGCAGGATTCGCACCTGGCTGATTCTGACCAGGCAATAAAATTTTGTGAGGATGTCGAGCCGGACTGTTTCGCGCCGGCGATTGGGACCGCTCACGGTGTGTATAAGGGTGTTCCAAAAATTGCATACGATCTGCTCGAAGAAATCGCCGCAAAGATAGAAGCCCCCATAGCCCTGCACGGCGGGACGGGACTGGCCGACAATGTGTTTAAGAAATGTATCTCGCTCGGCTGTGCGAAAGTAAACATATCGACCCAGCTCAAATATGCGTTCATCGACGGATTTGTCGCTTATCACAACGCAAACAATATCGAATATAATCCGCTGAAAGTCATTGATGCCCAGTTCGATGCGCTCAAGGCGGGTATTGTTGAGAAGATTAACCTGTTTGGAAGCTCGGGAAAGGTTTGACAGAGGAGAATCTCGTAGTCTCCAAGTTGGGTGATTCACCGAACGTACAGGAAATTCCGGAGACAATTTTATGCCGAATAAAATAACGCTCGAAGATATTCTGGATAGCAAAGATGAAGGCATCTACAATATCACTACAAACGCGCCAGGTCCGCAAGGCAAGCTGCCTTTAACCGGGAATCTTCTCGCAGATGCTCCCAGTGGTGATATCTTCGGAATGATTCAGAACGCGGGCATGGGGTGGGAACCATCCGAATTACTTCGGGAACAATTTCTGATAATAAGCACCCAGGGCGGGATTCGTGCAGGTGACGGCACACCCGTTGCGCTCGGCTACCACACTGGGCATTTTGAGCTGGGCATGCCGGCCGGAGCAGCGGCACAACAACTCCGGCATCTTGGTTGTATGCCTTTCGCGGCATTCTGCACGGACCCATGCGATGGGCGGACCCAGGGCACGCCGGGCATGATGGATAGTCTGCCATATCGCAACGATGCTGCAACAATCTTTCGCCGTCTGATTCGGAGTCTGCCCACGCGAAAAGGTGTGCTCGGTGTGGCAGGGTGCGACAAAGGGCTTCCCGCGATGATGATGGCGCTGGCTTCGATGGGCGAGTTGCCGTCAGTGATAGTGCCGGGCGGAGTGACGCTCCCGCCTGCCGAAGGTGAAGATTTAGGCACGATTCAGTCCATTGGAGCACGCTTTGCCCACGGCCAGGTGACGCTGGAATATGCCAGGCAGATGACGTGCCGGACATGTGCGAGCGCGGGCGGCGGCTGCCAGTTTCTCGGAACCGCGGCCACGTCCCAGGTTGTCGGCGAGGCACTCGGGATGAGCCTTCCGCACTCGGCGCTGGCGCCTTCCGGCCAGGAAATCTGGCTGGACATAGCGCGTCGCTCGGCTAAGGCATTGGTCATGCAGCGCAAACTTGGCTTAAGCATAAAGGACATCCTTACCGACTCGGCCGTTCGTAACGCCATGGTGGTTTATGCTGCATTTGGCGGCTCAACGAACCTGCTCCTGCACATTCCTGCAATTGCCTATGCCGGAGGATTGAGCCGCCCGAGCCTTCAAGACTGGAAGAAAGTCATCCGGGATGTGCCGCGTCTTGTTGATGTTTTGCCGAACGGGCCTGTCGGACACCCTACTGTGCGGGTTTTTCTTGCCGGGGGCGTGCCGGAAGTTATGCTTCACTTGCGACAACTCGGCCTGCTGGATCTGGATGTGGTGACAGCATCGGGCCGGAGCCTGAGCGAAATGCTTGACTGGTGGGAAGCATCGGACCGCCGGCGAAGACTGCGGGAATTACTATATCAAAAGGACGGCGTCGATCCGGACGAGGTGATTATGGATCCCGCGCGTGCCCGGCAGTACGGCTTAACCAGTACGGCAACCCTGCCGCAGGGCAATCTCGCGCCGGAAGGCTCAGTTGTCAAAAGCACCGCCATCGATCCAACGCTGCTGGATGGTAACGGCGTGTATCGCAAAATCGGCCCCGCCCGCGTGTTCACGACCGAGTCCCGTGCTATACGGGCGATAAAAGCTTCAGACGTCAAACCCGGTGACATTATCGTGCTGGTTTGCGCAGGTCCGATGGGCAGCGGTATGGAAGAAATACTGCAGGTGACCGGCGCGCTGAAGCATCTGTCCTGGGGCAAGGAAGTCGCGGTTATTACCGATGGGCGTTTCAGCGGAGTCAGTACGGGCGCCTGTCTCGGTCACGTCGCTCCGGAAGCCCTGGCGGCAGGTCCGGTCGGGAAGGTACTGGATGGAGACATAATCCAAATTATCATTGATTGCAAGCGTCTGGAAGGAAGTGTCGACTTGATTGGAGATGCTGAGACTCCGAAGAACCGGCGTAGCGTGGAGCTTGGCACGCGCATGTTGGCCGGGCGTCCTCTGCGCCCCGACCTGGCGCCTCATCCGAGTCTCCCGAACGATACGCGATTGTGGGCTGCTTTGCAGGAAATCGGCGGAGGCACCTGGGGCGGCTGCGTTTACGACGTTGATGCAATCGTTCGGACGCTAAAAGCCGGCAAAGATACCTTGCAGAAATAATAGCGGATTAGTACATTGTGATGCTGCTGTTTCGATAAGGATTTGATAATGACAGATAATCAGAAAAAACTTTCGGGTGTTTTCGCTCCGGTAGTGACACCATTCAGTTCCGACAAACTCGCCCTCGACGACTTGAGGTACAACCTGCAGAAACTCAAAGAGACCGACCTTACCGGCTATCTTGCGCTCGGCTCGAACGGGGAATTCAGGAGCCTGACCGACGAAGAGCAAATTCAGGTTCTCGAAGTTTTCGCTGAAGAAAAAGGCGACAAAGTCGTTATGGTCGGCACCGGCTGCGAATCGACCAAACAGACAATCGAAAAGTCGCAGTTGGTTTGCGAGATGGGCTTTGACTATGTCAGCGTTCTGACGCCGTGCTATTTCGCCAAACAAATTGACGGCAACATTTTAAAAAGCCATTTTGAACGGATAGCCGATTCAATCGATATTCCCGTATTACTCTACAACGCCCCCGGCTTTACGGGCGGAATAAGAATACCGGCAAAGACCATACTCGAACTCTCACGTCACCCCAATATTGCCGGGATGAAAGATTCATCTCCTGAAGGGCCGGCCAAATTGCTCGCGCACCTCAATCCCGAAGAGGATTTCCACGTCCTGGCCGGTTCCGCCAATTTTTTCTATCCCTGCCTCCATTTGGGAGTGCCCGGCGGGATTATATCCCTTGCCAATGCTCTGCCCGAGTCCTGTTGCGATCTATATCGGTTGTTCACACAGGGCAAGTATGACGAGGCGAGAATACTTCACTTCAGACTTTCCCGGCTTAATCAGGCCGTATCAGGAAAATGGGGCGTGCCGGGTGTCAAGGCTGCTATGAATATAATGGGATTCAAGGGAGATCAGCCCCGCCGACCCCTCAGGGCCGTGACGAATGAGGCCGCGGAGAAGATCAGACAGCAAATCGTGAATGAAGGTTTCATTTCTTAGTGCTTATGACAAGGATATCTGAAAACACGACGATACTGGCGGTTGATATCGGGACGACCGGCATGAAAATAGGCGTGTTTCAAGTCATTGATGAAGTTCTGAGTCCGGTCAGCCAATTCTCGCGGGAATACGAGGTCAACATCTATAACGACGGCTTGTTTGGCGATATCGAACAAGATAAATGGAAACAAGCATTCACCGCCGGATGCAAAGGGATGGCCGAGGTTGTTAGTGACGTCGATGTGATTTCTCTTTCGGGAACGACGCCGGGATTGACAGCCATGGATAAGAACGGCGAGGCGCTCTACCCCGCGATTCTAATGCTCGACCAGCGTTCCCGCGAACAGGCACAATTCATAATAGATACCGTCGGCCTGGCAGACCTCCTAAAAACCACCGCCAATATGCCGGTCGCGGGCGGATGCTCGCTGGCGAGTATTCTTTGGATTAAGGATAACCACCCCGACATTTTCAGGAAAACTCACAAGTTCGGTCACTCGAATACGTACATCGCTCACTGGCTGACGGGCACCTTTGCCGTCGATCCGTCTTCGGCGTCGCTGACAGCCCTGTATAATACCGTTGCCAACGACCTGACCTGGAACGAAGATATCGCCGGGACCTTCGGCATCTCACTTGAGCAGCTCCCGGACATCGTTCCGGCGTATGAAAGCGTCGGGCGAGTCAGTGAGTCGCTCGCCAGGCAGCTCGGTCTCAAAAAGAAACCGGCTGTGCTGATCGGGGGCAACGATGCAGTGCTGGCGGCCTATTCGGTGGGAATCAAGGATGCCGGGGACGTCATTAATGTCAACGGCACCTGTGAGATTAATCTCGTATGCCTTGATCGATGTCTGGCGTCGGCCAATTACAATATCCGGGCTCACGTATTGCCGGATCGATGGCTGACTTTGCACGTGATGAACGCCGGCGGAAAGGCGCTGGACTGGTTCAGGGAGCTGTTCTGCAGCGAATTGAGCGCCGAGGAGTTCTACGACGGATTTCTTCCGCGGGCGGTTGAAAGCTGGCTCGACCGCCAAAGTTCTGTTACCTACGTGCCTTATCTTATGGGTTCTCGCTACAGTCTCGATCCGCTCAAGGCCCAGTTTTTGGGATTAACTCAACAGACCACGCGCGAGGAAATATTGGCGGCGATTGTCAGAGGGCTGTGCGAGTATCAGAAGTCACACCTGGACGAGATCGGAAAAAACGTTCCTCTCAAAAACGTTATCCATATAACGGGCGGGGCGACAAATTCCGCTTTGATCCGGGCAAAATCAAAGTGGATGAGAGACTGCGAATACGTCTATGATGAGCAGTCTTCGATGAAGGGAGCGGCCCTGCTGGGCCTGAAATATATCGAGAATCGAGAAAATCCTTCACCTGTTATTTGAGGTCAGAAGAGTATTATGTTCAGTCTCCACCCACTCGTCATTCTTGTAATCGGCATGCTGACCGTCATCCTGATGATTGCGCTGCTGAGAATGAATGCGTTTATTGCGTTGATTACCTCGGCCGTGGTTGTGAGTCTGCTTGCCCCCGGGGATTTGGGTGTGAAGATCAGCCGGGTGGCGACGGAATTCGGAAGCACAGCCGGAAGTATCGGCATTGTCATCGCTCTGGCCGTGGTTATCGGCAAGTGCATGATGGACAGCGGTGCGGCCGACCGCATCGTCAGAGGTTTCCTGTCACTGCTTGGGGAAAAGCGCAGCTCCACTGCGCTGATGGCCAGCGGTTTTGT
>DQCG01000627.1:0-4035 GCA_003533825.1 Phycisphaerales bacterium | reverse complement strand
GCGATGGCTATTACCGCCGGTGGCGTAATTACGCATTGCCTTGTTCCTCCAACTCCCGGGCCGCTTATCATGGCCGAAAATCTTGGTATTGATATTGGCGCATTGATTATGATAGGTGTGTTAGTGGCAATTCCCGCCGCCATTGTTGGAATGTTCTTCTCGGGATGGGCTGACCGGCGAATGAACATACAGATGAGACCGCTTGGCGGAGAGCTATCTGAGCCGGAGCCGCTCCAGGATGACCAACTGCCGGGCCTGCTGGTGTCGCTTCTACCGATTATCCTGCCGGTACTGCTTGTCTCGACTAATACGATTGTCAGCACGATGGCGGAGGGTGCTGCAAAAGGCTCGGGCCTGAGCCGGGCCGCCGACATCGCCGCTGTTTTCGGCGATGTGAATCTGGCGATGCTCATATCCGCGGCCATCGCCATGCTGATGCTAAAGAGCAAGCGCGCTCTGACGAACGCACAACTGGCGAAAGTGGTCGAAGTCTCGCTGATGAGTGGCGGTATGATCATACTGATAACGGCCGCAGGCGGCGCCTTTGGCGCGATGCTCAAGGCCGCCCAGATCGGCCCGGCAATCCAAAGCCTCTTTAAGGGCGACGGCGGCCGGCCAACCGATGGCCTGATGCTGCTGGGCCTGGGCGCTTTTATCGCTTCGATGATCAAGATCGCCCAGGGCTCGTGCACCGTTGCAATGATAACAGCATCGGCTATGATCGCCGCAATGGTCACATCGACGGAGACGTTAGGCTATCACCCCGCTTATCTGGCGACGGCCATCGGGGGCGGCTCGATGATAGGTTCGTGGATGAACGACAGCGGATTCTGGATATTCGTGAAAATGACCGGCCTGACCGAAGCCGAAGGGCTAAAATCATGGACCCCCCTGCTGGCTATAGTCGGTTTCGCTGCGGTCGTCGTCTCACTGCTGTTGGCTCTGATTTTACCTATGGCATAATTGAAAACACGTTGGAGTAACGATTATTCCCCTGAATTTTCGTCCTTTCCAGCCCCCCTGCTTTTACCCACCCCCTTATTTGAAAAACTTCCCGCGGGTCCGCCGGCCATAAACAATACTGCAAACCGTGTCACTAAAGCCCCTAAAAGCACATACCCCAGGATAACCTGCAGGCTGAGTAATACGTGCCCCCAGAAACTCTGCGCGTTTGCATACATGTCTCCGAATCCCAACGTTGTCATTGTCACTATCGAAAAGTAGAGTGTTCGCAAAGGCACAATCCACCATGCTACCTTCAGTCCAAGCCTGTCCACGAACAGGTTGCTGACAATCCCGGGATAATCCCTGTTATCCATAAGATAGCAATCGATAGAACCCCAAACGTAATAAATTGCCGCAAAGAGTATCACCAGATTAAAGAAAATCTTTATGATTTGTTTGGTGGAAAGCCCGTAGTCGCTTATCCGCCAGAATCCTTTGACCGGTAATCGCAGCCAGGGATGTTCCTTATACCACTGCTCCCAGTTCATCCGCCTTATATTGTATTCAAGAAGCTGTTTTTTCCCGGAATCTATACGCAAGCTGTCCAGGCTAACTCCGCTAAAATTTGTATTGCGGTCCACATGACAAGCCCAAAGCAGCGTGGAACTATCGACGATAGCCTGTTCGAAGTTCGAGTTTTCCAGATGCGACTTGACAATAAATGCACGTTCCAGGTGCGCATACTTGAGATTCGCATCTTCAAGATAGGTATAGCAAAGGTTCGCATGGTTCAGGCGGGCGCGCTGGAAATTCGCACCGGACATATAGGCGCTGCTGAGGTTTGCATCTTCGAGATAGCACTGCCCGAGTGCGGCGTTTTCCAGGTGGCAATTGCTCAGGTCTGCGCCTTGCAAATGGGCATCGTATAAGTACGCACCTTCCAGATGAGCGTGATAAAGGTAGCTGTCTTCCAGGTGTGCGCGACGCAGGTGCGCACCTTCCAGGTGTGCCGTGCTCAGGTCAACTCCTTTCAAATAAGCATCGCTGAGGTCCGCTCCTTCCAGGTGTGCTCCCTTAAGGTTCGCGCCTTCGAGATGCGCGCCCTTAAGTTTTGCGCCATTAAGAAAAATATCCTTCCTGCCGCTTTGTTTGCGCCATTCGTTCCACTCCGTCGCGTCCTTCTTCTCGGAGCATCGCAGCAGCATCTCGTATTGCTCCTTGTCTAACCTGGATTCAGGCCTTGATTGATCCCCCTGGAATTTCGATTCGTTTTCATTATTTTCATTCATACGAAACTCCCTTTGAATAATGACACTTCCGAGTCACCCGACACCTGAGAGACTTTCATTGTTTTCTGGGCCTTATCTTTCAGTTCCCCGGCCGGACGGCAGTCAGAGCAGCCTGGTCGTTAGAGTTCTCGCCGTTTTGAAATTACCGGTACGGCCGAGTGCGCCCATCGTCTCTGATTTTCTTTAGCAGTCCGGCAAGTTCTCTGACGATCTCCGGATGCTCTGATGCGACATTGTGTTTTTCCCCGAGATCGTTCTTAAGATTGTAAAGCTGCGGCTGCCGGTCCAGGCCGAGTTCGGTGTTGGTGTTTTTGTTTACCTTCGGCCCCTTGCCCGGCTCGATATATTTCCACTGGCCCTTTATCAGAGAAAGAACGCGGGCGTGTTCTACCAAATGGTCGCGGCCGGTCGGCGATTTTCCGAGGAGTGCCGCAAGAATGTCAAAGCTGTCCGGCGCATCTTCAGGGGCAAGCTTCCGGCCGATCAGCGCAGCGAGCGATGCCATGAAATCAATTTGACAAACCAGCGCATCGGAGAGGCCTTCTTTCACCCGCCCGGGCCAGCGCACGATGAACGGCACGCGCGTGCCGGCATCGAAAGCGCTGTATTTACCGCCGCGAAGAGGTCCGGACGGTTTATGCCCGCTGAGTTTTTCTACCGCCTGGTCCTTGTAGCCATCATCCACCACGGGTCCATTGTCGCTGGTAAAAATCACGAGGGTGTTCTCAGAAAGGTTCAAACGGTCGAGGGTCTTGAGGATTTCACCGGTACAGAAGTCAAACTGCACAATCGCATCTCCACGTGGACCCAGGCCGCTCTTACCGGCGAACCGGGGATGAGGCATTCGCGGCACGTGGATATCGTGTGTCGAGAAGTAGAGGAAGAACGGCCGGTCCTTGTGTTTCTCTATAAAATCTTTAGCCTTGCCGGTGATAGTATCGGCCATGTCCTCGTCCACCCAGCGGGCTGTTTTTCCACCGCTCATGTAGCCGATACGGCTGATGCCGTTGATAATCGTCTGGTTGTGCCCGTGGCTGGGGTGCATCTTGAGCAGTTCCGGATGGTCCTTGCCTGTCGGTTCGTCGCCGATCGGCTTGCCGAAGCTGACCCGGATGGGATCCTTCGGATCCAGCCCGACAACCCGGCGGTTTTCCATGTACACGCACGGCACCCGGTCGCCGGTGGCGGGGATAAGAAAACAGTAATCGAAGCCGATATCGAGCGGGCCGGGTGTGATTTCGGTATTCCAGTCGAGCTCGCGACCTTGTGCTCCCAGCCCGAGGTGCCATTTGCCAATGGCGCCGGTTTTGTAGCCGGCCCTTTGCATAATTAACGGCAGCGTCGTCCGCCCGGGCTGGATGATCATACGGGCGTCGCCCCGTGCAATGCCCGTGCCTTTCCGGCGCCAGGCGTATTCGCCGGTCAGCATGGCATAACGTGAAGGTGTGCAGGTCGCCGAGGGCGAATGGGCATTCGTGAATCGCAATCCCTGGGCGGCGAACCCGTCGATATTCGGCGTTTTGACTTTCGTCGCGCCGTAACAACTGACGTCGCCATAACCGAGATCGTCGGCGTAGATGACCACGATGTTGGGAGGTTTAGCGTCGCCCGCCCTGAGCTTAACCGGAACCATTGCCGCAACGGCGGCCAGACCGAGGGATTTGATAAATGTACGGCGAGACATGTGTGGCGATCTCATGGTTTCTCCTATGATAACAGTTTACTTCGCAAACAAAAATTCTTCAGCACTCTTCAAGCTAACAAGAACCAATAACGCCCAGAATACCTGAAATCTCCCTGA
>DQCG01000085.1:2520-9783 GCA_003533825.1 Phycisphaerales bacterium | reverse complement strand
ACCCTGTAACGTTAGCACAGTCTCGATTTTTTTGCCACTTTCCTAAATTGTCCGCCCCAAAATGTTGCTCTACGCTCAACAGCGCACAAAAAAGGCCAGGCCAATCCGGCCCGGCCGTATGAATCAGGACAGCATTCCGTTTGGAAACAGCCCAATCTTTGTCCAGTTGCTTGGACTTGACCTAATCTGTCATTCGTCCTCGCTTAGTTCGGTAATGAACCAGACGATCTGGTCACGCTGACCGTATTCAAACTCCAGTGAAGTCTGCTTCGAGAGGTTCTTAAGTACTGACTCCAATATCTTCTCTTTCTCTTCCCTCGTTTTGTAGTTAGCTATGGCGAGACCGTATGAACTGGAAGTGAAATAGCTTACGGTAATTTCGGACAGGTTCTCCGTTTCAAAGATGATCGGTCGATCAAAATGGCTACCGATCATCTTGATCAGTCTTATGAGACTGCCGGTGCCCCCGCCGGAATAAGGTTCCGGGCCATTCAAATGCCTCCATGAGTCAGGATAAATATAGATTTTCTCTGGCCGTTTGACCCCCTCCAGCGGTACATGTTTAAATTGACCGCGTACGATTATCACGTCACGATTCACTTCTTGTTTTTCGAATCGTACTTTTCGGTTCAATCCATTCTCCAGAATTCGCTCAAGGGCACTGAGTGTGTCATCTGTCGGCACATCCCTACGTGCGATCCAATCGCCGCCAAGTTTGAGGCCGAGCAGTTTCTCCGGGCCGTCAATTTCATAGCTTTTCAGGCCAATGGCATTTAGGACCGAGCCAAGGGCGCACTCATGCATCGCAATAGTCCACGGATGGAGTTTGCCGTCCCATTGAAAAGCAATATAACCAGGCGGTGGAGGATTCTTTGAAGCGTGGTAAGGCATTTCTTGGGTGGCATAGATTTGGCGCTCAGGAATAAAAGGATAACGCACCCAGCGAAGCACCTCTTCGTCATCGAGCGAATACACCTTGTCGAAGCGGGCTCGCCAACCGGGCACAGGCGGTGGAGGGCCGTCTGTGCGGACGGGTGCCAGCGCAAGGAGCAGGGTCACACTATCAGCCCCGACAATATGACCGTGCCACTCAACACGTACGATTCCGTCACAAAGCTCAGCGAACGCCGTTCGGTGGCGAAAGGGACAACTAAGCTTCAGCCGATCATTTTCGTAAGTTACATAGGCCGCTTCATCCATCCCGTCGAGCGTTTCATTATATTTTGCAAGACGTTCCCTGAGCCGGCTAATATCTTTCGTAGGATTCTGACCCAATTGTGCCAGTTCCCTTTCTAAATCAGCTCTTTTTTGGCGCCAATCGGCAAATTCCCTTTTGTGCTTTTCCCATTTCTCGTCATCCCCCTTTATATCGTAGGTCACGCGGACCAGTTTGGCTTCGCGAGAACCCTGACTGGTATGCACCCGAAGTACGCCTTCTGTAATATCGAGCCAGTCTTGAGATTTAGTGGAACGAAGCCTGATGCTGCCCGACCGGTTGTCGACAATCAGCTTGCCGCTGGCGTGCATGGACAAGGTCTCGAGCGCTGGTATTCTGCCCAGCGAGGGCATTTTGCCCATCTTTGCCAGGAAGTTCGCGGCCACCAGCTTGCTCTCGAGTTTTCCTTCCGAAAGTATTGTAGCCAGCCCCTTGACATCGCCGACCGCAGCCATCTGCCGAACTTCACTAAACTCGCCATTAAACTTCTCTTCGAAATGCTGTCCCTCGACAGTCTCAGGCGTGCCTTCCTCTTTGACTATTCGTTCGGCTGGTTCTTTTGCCGGGGTGACAAGCATTCTAATCACTAACAAAGCACCGAGGATTACAATGGCCGTAAAGCCTACTCTTGTTATTGGATTTTTCATGATGAGTATCCTAATGTTCGGCAAAATGAATGCCGACTGCTGTTTCATTGATTTTTTTTGTGCATCAAGTAATTCACTTAGCACTGCTTGATCCGTTTGGGTATTGGTATCAATATCCAAATCCAGGTTCTTAATGACCTTCTTTATATTCTCTGCTGATTTCATTTTTCCATCTCACCATTTAAGATTGATCGCAGCTTAGTCAATCCGTATCGATATCGACCTTTAACTGTATTGACCGACACACCCTGCGACTGGGCGATTTGTCGTAACTTCATACCGGCCCGAAGGTGCAGGATCACGGCCTCTCGCTGCTCGTATGGAAGTCGTGTCATTATATCACCCCATTGTTTCAATTCTTCGCTCTGTATCATCCACTGCTCGGGTGTTTTTGACTGCGAGATAACTGATGCCATTTCATCAAGCCCATCTGTTTGCCGGTGTTGGTTTGCCCGGTTTTTGTTTCGGGCTCGATTTGCAACACAGGTCAGCAGGAAGCTTTTAAGGTTGCCGCTGAGCCTGAGCGTTTCGGCCGATTGTGCGAATGAGACAAAGACATCGTGCACTATATCCTCGGCGTCACTCACATTATTCGAAAGAATCGCCGCCAGCCTAAGCAGGTCTTTTTTGTACTTTTCATAGATACGGCAAAGAGCATCACCGCTACCGCACTTGAACTTCCATATTAGCACTCTATCTTCGAGCATCAGTCACTTACTTTCCCAAGCTCAGGATTACCACTACTTATAACACAACTGAGCAGGAATTTTGGATATAAAAAAATAACGATTTTTTTCGAATTTCAATTCTATTGGACAAACACCTTTGTTTGTGTGAAAACGCGCATAAAAAAAGGCCGGGCCAATCGGCCCGGCCGTTAGAAGGCTCATTTGTTGCTGCGAGATGTCTGCTGCTACAAGGGTTCGTAGTCGGAGGGGATTTCAGGTTCGACATCCTCGAGCAACAGGTCAACGTTCCACTGGAACTGATCCAGCGTTGTCGTATGACGGATGTCTCCGTCGTCAATAGCCTCGATTTCCACGAGGACGGGGTAGCGGGTCTCCACGTTGACCCACATCCTGCCTGCGAAGCTCTTGAAAGGCAGGCCGCTCGTGTCCGTCGTTTCAATGCCTTCGCAAAGAACGCCGTCGATCATTTTTTGATCCAGTGCATGGTGTTCGAGGGCCAGGCAGCAGTTGATCAGGCTCTGGGGATTCGACCAACGATCCTTATCGGCCCGCGCTCTCTGGACTTCCTCGTCGCTCATTGTCTCCTTCATATATTTTTGGGCATCATGAGCCATCAGTATCTTGGCCTTAGCATCATAATTGAGGTAGATCGTACGACGTATCTGACCGTCTCGATAGTGGTCAGTGCGTGTGATCGCTGCTGAACGCCATGTTATCTTATAGCCATTAGGCCAGTCGTCGTTCTGATCTCGCGAACCGGTCCCTCTCGACCGCCAGATGGCGCCCGGGCTGGCCTCCACATTCCGTGCGACCTCGGCCCAGACCACGCCGGAACTGCTGCCGGTGTCGATGAACGTAAGTATCCCCAGAGCAATCACCACAATGATCGCGGCGGCGGCTAATTTTATGATTGAACTTTTCATGATTTTTCTCCAAATATCTGGCTGAGTTCCAGCCAATTTTGTTTGTTTTAATTCTTTTTGAACTTTCAGGGTTTCGTGCAAGATTCGCCGATCCATTTCGGCGCTGGTGTTGATATCCAGAACGTGTAAATCTCTTATTAGTTTTTCAAACCAGTCTATCGGTTTCATTTCTCAACCTCACCATTTAGAAGAGATCTCAGTTTTTCTAATCCATACCGGTACCGACTCTGGATTGTACTGACCGGCATACCCTGTGATTCAGCTATTTGTCTGAACGTTCTTTTGCCCTGCAAGTGCAATATAATCACTTCTTGCTGCTCGTAAGGAACTTTCGCTATTGCATCTCTCAGGCGGTGCAATTCTTCCGCCGATATTAAAGCTTGACTCGGTACCTTATAGTCGGGTATTGCCATGTCAGTTTTGTTCATTCCAATGGGCGCTCTTTTTCTTGCACGAACTCTGTCACGTGAAAGATTAGCAACGCATGTCAACAAGTATCCTTTGAGGCTTCCGGTTAGCTGAAATTGGTCGGCAGATTTTACAAAAGAGACGAAAACATCGTGTACAACATCTTCTGCCGCATTCAGGTCATGTAAAAGAGAATTCGCTAATGAAAATAAATCACTCTTGTACTTCTCATAAATCCGGCTCAGTGCATCGCTGCTGCCATGCTTGAACTTCCATAGAAGAATCTTGTCTTCTATCATCTGAAAGCCTCATTACAAATCTCTAAACGATCGATCGGTCGTATATACAACGATTAAACCATCTTATTTAATCTAAAGAAAATTATTTATTTCTGCCGGATTTCATTTATCAATGCGCAAAGAAAAGGGCCGAGCCAACCAGGCCCGGCCTTTGTGTTTAAAGGGAATGCCATGTTAGGATTATTGGTCGTCTTTGGGCAAGCCAACGGACCAGACGACTTCGGTTCCGTCGCTGAGGAAGTACCGTTCTCGTTTGAAGGAGA
The DNA here is from genome assembly GCA_003533825.1 of Phycisphaerales bacterium. Lineage (GTDB taxonomy): Bacteria > Planctomycetota > Phycisphaerae > Sedimentisphaerales > Anaerobacaceae > JAFGPJ01. Next base: position 5,338 of record DQCG01000085.1, on the reverse strand, counting down.
AGGCACGGCCCTCCACTGTTTCCTCATACTTGCCGAGGTCTTCTCCAGGCCCTGCTTTCTTAAGTTGGCGCCATTCTTCCCACAGTGTTGTGCCTGCAAGCGAGTGCTCGCCTCCAGCGCCTTCTCGCATATCGATTATTCGGCCGTCAGAGAGTTTGTATTTGTACACATGCGTTCTAATCTCAAGGGTGCCGTCCGTCATCATTTTCTCAACCTGCAGCAATTCCCTTTTACCCTGTTGGTAGAGGAGTTCGATCTCTTCCAGGTCCTGTCGGGTTTGTTCCACATCGGTTACTTCGTTATCGTCAAGTGTAACGACGGTTTCCCAATCTTCGCTGTGGAATATGTGAGCGCCATCATCGTTTTTGCCAAAGTAATAGTACCTTCCAATATTAACGCCCACAACAGCTAAGGCTCCGGCGCTTATCACAACGGCAATCACGGCTGCATACTTCCAACTTCTGCCTTTTACGGACATGGTCTGTCTCCTTTCGATTTCTTTGAGAACCTCTCGGCGTAGTTGTTGCCGGTGTTGATGCGATTCATATTCCGGCAAAACAACGCCTTTGAGGTATCTGTCTATATTCTCAATATTCTTGCTCATGATTCTATTCCAAACTATTCAGGTAACACACCCCAACGCACCAGGATATCCTGTAACCGGGCCAGCCCGCGGTGCAACTGGGACTTGACTGTACCTTCTTTCCTGCCGGTGATCTCACAAATCTCGGCAATCGCTTTGTCTTCGAAGTAGCGCAGGATAATCACCGTTCGGTACTTTATTCGCAATTCCAGCAAGGCCTTATGTAGAAGGCGATACTCCTCTGCTGTCTCTATGCTGTCGGCGGCTGTCAATTCAGCGGCATATTCGTCATCCTCCGGTTGAAGACGGACCATCTTGACGCGTTTTTGCCTGCGCCAGTGCATCCGCACTTCATTGGTGGCGATACGATATAGCCATGCCCGGAAGGGAACCTGTCGCCATCGGTATTGCCCGAGGTGCCTGAAGACGGCGAGAAATACGTTCGATGTTAAATCCTCGGCGACTGTACCGTCAAATGTACAGTGGTAAATGTAGTCGAGGATTTCACTATAATATTTGTCATAGAGTCTTCCCGTTGCTTCGGAATCTTGACCGACCGCAGAGACCAGCATCTGGTCTTCGTCTAAAATTTCGTCATTGGGTTCCAATTGGCACTCTAATGCATCGTCAACCATTCGATTGCTCCGAAGTTAGTTCTCATCTATCATAATGCACAAACTTCTTAAAGGTTGCATTTTTTTCTACGTCCGCGCACAAAAAAAGCCGGGCTAATACAGCCCGGCACTGTTTACAAATACCTGTGAGACTCCTTCCATAAGGCTCAACTATTTTAGTCTCTTATTACTGTGGCATCTTCCGGAATCTCAAATCTAAAAATATCTTCACGGACTTTAGGGTTGTACGCGATCAAAGTCCACACTATAAATGGGTCTCCTTGAAAATCAGGATTATCCCATAATTTAATACAAGAAGGTAATTTTGACTCCAAATCAAAAATAATCACACCACATTTGCCTGAACTTTTTTGATATTTTTCTGTTACCCTGAATGAAAGAGAAACTATTTCTTTACCCGCAACCTCATCCTTACCGTATTGCATCTTTACATCTTTCATTTCTTCCTGAAGATACAGGAAGAAATTTATGTCGAGAAAGCTCCCAATCGTCTCTGTTAGTCCTTCATAAATATAAACTTCCTTGGTCGATGGGTAGTAGCAGTACGTGAGGTTTTCTTTTTCATTGGCAACTATGGTATCTCCATAGCTGCTTTCTTGGCGAAAGTCGCCAAAAAAGAATTTTCCGTCCTCACCTCGCCGAGCCCACATCTTTAGATTTAAGGATGTGTTTGCTTCGCCTCGAGTTATTGCTTCAACGTAAACTGAGTCGACATCCCTAAAAGCTTCAATCGTTTGTTCTATTCCATAAGCAGGTGTGACAGATTTATCGAAAAAGGTTATTGATAGCGTCACAGCGATTATAATCACCGCCGTGGCGGCTAATTTTGTGATTGGACTTTTCATAATTATGTTCCTTATACTGAGCGGGCTTTTGGAAACCGAGGGGCCTCGATCTGCTCGCGAGGTTAACATTTTCACGGCTTCCGGGTGATTTTGCTTCCACTGCTCGAAATCCGTCCGCGTCATTTTTGAGCCGATTGCTTCATTTAACGCTTCATTGAGCCATTTATTGTTTTCAGGACGTTCCATAATCGTCTCCCGTAAAACCGTTTCTTTTCAAATACTTTGCTATCTTACGTTTTGCCCGAACCAGCCGGCCGTTCACTGCCTGCGGCGACAGACCCAGCACCTCCGAAATCCGTGCCTGCGAGAAACCGTCGAAGTAACGCAGAACGATTAATTCTCTTTCCGCTTCTCGAAGGTTCCAGACCGCCCGGCGAATAGTCTCCTGACGATCCCCGGAGTCTTTTTCGCTCTTTGCGGCGTGTTCGTCGCTCAAAGCGGCCGGCTTGATTCTGTTGGCTCTGAGCATCTGCCTCGAAACATTCCGGCAAATACCCGCCAACCATGCGGCAAATCTCTCTTTACTTTTCAAACTCTCTATGTCGCGGCAGGCGATGGCGAAAACTTCCTGTGCCGCATCCTCTGCGAGGTGCCTGTCGGCCAGCATCGAATAAGCCAATGCAACCATCGGGCTGTGATAACGTTGATAGAGAGCACCGAAGCTTTCCAAATGGCCTTTTTGGGCGGCTTCAACCAATTGTGTTTCTGAATTCAAATTCACAACAATTCACCATTCAAAGAACAAGTTGATATCA
>DQCG01000085.1:247-2467 GCA_003533825.1 Phycisphaerales bacterium | reverse complement strand
ACCCTGGCAAATACATTTATACACTCAAACTGACCGTTGTTGAGCCGAATGCAACAGCAAATCGTTCGATGATAATAATATGGCACAATCTGTCATTCCCGCGAAGGCGGGAATCCACTAAAACCGTTACATTCCTGGGTACCTACTTTCACGGGGTATGTGTTTAGCCAGTGAAAACCATCCCCATCCCAATATACGACAATTGGGATGAGGTTGCCACCAAATAGAATTGATTGAAAAGGGGTGGCAGCCTCAAGCGCAGCTTGGGGATGGTCGCAAATACCAGAGGCCGGCTAAACACGTACTTCGCAGGGATGACAGTGCTAATCGGTCAGTTTGAGTTATATAAGCCGGGTCCGAGACTATTTCTCCTCGGATTTATCCGCAGCGGTGTCTTTGTTCGAATCTGCTTTTTCTTCTTTATCCTTTGTCTCGACGGGCTTTTCTTTCGCATCCAGCCGCTTTTTGATGTCGTCCAGCTCGTTTTTGAGTTTGTCTGTTTCCTTCCTGAATTCGTCAATCGTTTCGCGAATGCGAACGATTTCGTCCGGAACGAGCTGTTTGCGCTGCCGCAATTGTTTTAAGGCTCTCTCGGCGGAACGCTCGATATAGTCATCCGGTTCGTCGTTTGAGAACGTCTCGACAATCGGGATGGCCTTCGGATCTCCGAGGGTCCCCAGTGCACCGATCGCCCCGGCCTGAATCCTGTTCTTCGGATGATTTACATAGCCGACCAGAAAGTTACGTACCTTTGTTTTGTCGTCTTCGTTACGGGAGATGTACGCCAGTGTGTCCAGACCACGAGCGAAGGGCCATGAACGAAAGTCCATCTCACGCTCGTCCAGCACTCTCTGGAGAGGTACAATGAAGAAAGGCTCATCCAGCATGCGAATCGCCTCTATCGCGGCGGTTGCCAGTTCGTTGTGGAAAGACACGGATTTGAGGTACTTCAGAAGCAAGCGTCGCGTGCTTTTGTGATGGTAGAGGCCGAGGTTGCGAATCGCCTCCTCCAGAATCGCGGGATTCTTCTCAGTTCTTAAAGTTCTTTTTAAAAGCGCCAGAGTTTCAGACCTGTAAAAACTGCTGACATCTCTGACGACCTGCTGACGGACGCGTGCATCGTTCTGGACCAGCGAGTCGGTGATGTCCACGAACGCCTCATTGGTGTGAATCTCGCGCAGTGCAGAAGATGCCTTTATACGCACGGCGTAAAACGGGTCGTTATTGAGAACATCTTTGAGTTTTTCGATGGTCTTCCGGTCCTTCTTTTTCCTAAGCGCATCGATGGCCCGCAACCGTCCGATTACATCATTCAAATTGTCCAACTGCTCGTAGAGCATCGTTGTGGGCTTGTCGAACTTGATATTGGCCAGCAGCCCGTAATCGGGATCGAATCGAACAATGTTTGGCTCGTCAGGCAGGCGGAAATAAAAATCGTGTTGTTTGCTGTCGATAACGATCTCGCGGTCGATCAGCTCATCCCCAACCATAAAACGAACCTTCGTCCGGAAATGAAACAGCATTACCTTCTCAGTGACCTCATGCGTCTGCTCGACCGATATTTTGGCGAGCTTGTCCTTTTCAGACCAGTTGTAGCTTACTTTCAAATCGGGATGCCGGCCGTGATAAATCCACTGGTCGAAGAACCGGTCGTACGGCCGGCCCGTCAATTCCTCGATTACCGAGCGAAGGTCCTCCGTAACCACACTGCTTAAGGCGTGCCGTTCGAGATATGTTTTCACGCACTTGCGGAACATTTCGGCGCCCAGTTCGGTTCGAAGCATGTGCAGCACCCAGGCGCCTTTCTGATAAGCGCGGTAGTCGAACTGCTCGCCGGCCCTGTTGTATGAGCGATAGACAATCGGTTTATGCTCGGGACGGTCTCGAAGCAGATACGATGCAGTGCCGTACAGGCCGGCGAGCATATTATCTCTGCCGTTTTTGTAGCCGTTGTAGAGTTCCTCATAGTAAACGGCAAATCCCTCATTCAGCCAGAGATGGCTCCAGTCTTTGCACGTAACATAGTCACCGAACCACTGATGGACCATCTCGTGGGCAACAAGGCTTTGGCTCGAACGGATGTTCTCCGTCTCGTCCGTATGAAGTGTACCATCGGTTAATATGGTCAGCGTTGTGTTCTCCATACCGCCTGCAACAAAGTCCCTGACGGCGGCCTGATCGTATTTGTCCCACGGATAGGGCACGCCGATTTCTTTCTCA
>DQCG01000085.1:0-239 GCA_003533825.1 Phycisphaerales bacterium | reverse complement strand
GTTTTGGGCGTACTCTATCAGCGACGCCGGCGTATAAAAAGCTATCGGGATATCTTTGTACTTTGACTCGATTTTCTTTAATTTGCCCGCCACCAGTGCGACCAGATAGTTGACATGCGGTTTTTCCTGGTACCATGTCACTGCCTTTAGTCCGCTGGCGGAATCCGTCTTTTCGGATATAAGCCTGCCGTTCGATATGACCGTCATCTCCTCCGGCACGCGGCAAATAACCTCGGAAC
>DQCG01000111.1 GCA_003533825.1 Phycisphaerales bacterium | reverse complement strand
AATCCGCTGGCGATTCAGGTGCTGGGGATATGTTCGGCCCTGGCGGTGACGAATCGCCTGGAGAACTCGCTCGTAATGGGTGCAGCGTTGATCTTCGTCTGCGTCGGCTCAAATCTGATAGTCTCCCTCTTACGAAAGCACACACCCCACCGAATCCGGATGATCGCGGAAGTGGCCATAATTGCGACCTTCGTAATCCTTTTCGACCAGTTCCTCAAAGCCTTCTATTGGGATATGTCGAAACAGCTCGGCCCCTACGTCGGCTTGATTATCACAAACTGTATCGTGATGGGCCGTGCCGAGGCATTTGCACTCCAGAATCCGCCGGTTCTTTCCATCGTCGATGGGCTGGCCAACGGCATTGGTTACGCCGTGGTGCTGGCTATCATCGGCTTTTTCAGAGAGCTGCTGGGTACCGGAGAAATCCTTGGACGTACGATCCCGGCGTTCAGCGAATGGTACACTCCCAACCAGTTAATGATTCTGGCACCCGGTGCATTTTTTGCTCTCGGTATCGTGATCGGGATTTTCAACTTTATCAAGGGCCCGGAGCCTGAGGAGAACAAATAATGAGCGAGACATCGGCATGGGTGATATTCATCGCGGCGATATTTACGAACAATATCCTGCTGACGAATTTTCTCGGCATGTGTTCATTTATCGCGTGTTCGGGCCAGATCAAAACGTCTCTGGGTTTGGGCACCGCCGTGATTTTCGTGATGATAATGACAACAATGATAAATTTCGTAATCCACCATTTTGTCCTGGTGCCATTTAATCTCGTTCATCTGCAATTTATTGTCTTCATAGCGGTCATTGCCGCCTTTGTGCAATTGGTTGAAATGTTTGTCGAACGGTTCAGTCCGAAGCTGTATTTCGCACTGGGTATATTTTTACCTTTGATAACCGTTAACTGTGCTATTCTCGGCGCATCTTTGTTCATGATAATTCGGAACTACAGTTTCATGCAGTCTATAGGCTTCGGTCTTGGTGCAGGAATCGGCTGGGCACTTGCCATTGTGCTTTTAGCCGGTTTAAGACAGAAAATGAGATACAGCCATGTCCCGAAATGTTTTGAGGGTGTAGCTATAGCAATGATCGTCACCGGCGTGCTTGCGATGACGTTCATGGGCTTCGCCGGAATGGTGTCGATCCAATAGGAGTGTTCAATGGGTTTCTCGATTTATTTGTATTCAGTACTTTCTTTCTCCGGCCTGGTAATACTTCTGGCGGCCGGATTGATGATTGCTGAACGCTTCCTGATAAATTACGGAATCTGCAAGCTTGATATCAATGCCGGCGAAAAACCACTTGAGGTCGTGGGCGGGCAAACATTACTTTCGAGTCTGTATGCCAACGAGATTTTCATACCATCGCCGTGCGGCGGCAAAGGCTCCTGCGGACAGTGCAAGCTCACGGTGGTCTCTGGAGGGGGACCTGTGCTCCCCACGGAGACGCCGCATTTGACGCGAAAGGAAATCCGCTCCGGCGTTAGATTAGCATGTCAGGTGAAGGTGCGAGAGGACATCTATGTTCGTATCCCCGAAGATTATCTGAACGTGAAGCTGTTCTCCGCTACGGTGGAAAGCACTCGCAGTCTCACATACGACATCAAAGAAATCAGGCTGAAATTGAACGATCCCCCGGAGATTTCCCAGCGCCCTGGTCAATATGTGCAGATTCAGGCCCCATCCCCCGACGGTCCGATCTTTCGCGCGTACTCTATTAGTACTCCCGCTCACGAGCCGACCGTTGTGGAGCTTGTTGTACGATTGGTACCGGGGGGCATCGGCTCAACGTATTTGCACAACCTGGAAGTGAATAATCCTGCCGCTTTTACAGGTCCGTACGGGGAGTTTTACCTGAATGATGATCCGTCTGTTGAAATTGTTTGTGTCGGCGGGGGTGCCGGAATGGCGCCTATGAAGAATATCATCTACACGATCTATGACCGTTGGCCTGAGCGTTCGTGTTGGTTGTTCTTTGGATGCAGGACGACAAGGGACATCTTTTACCTTGAGCAGTTCAAGAAACTCCAGCGCGAGCATCCCAGTTTCCATGTGGTTTATGCCCTGTCCGACGAATTGGGGCCGGATGAAAAATGGGATGGAGAAACAGGATTTATTCATCTTTCTGTTGATAAGTACTTGGAACATGACATACCTCGTCAGGCATTCCTTTGCGGCCCCCCTTTAATGATCCAAGCGGTCACCCGGGTTCTTGAAGAAAAGGGCATACGCCCGGAAGATATTTTTTATGACGAGTTCTAAAGGCAACTGAAGTGGCCCGTGAAGATATTAATATTGGCCCTCTGTTTGGCCTTTTAATCGCGCAGGAGCCGGAACTGTGCTACAACTGTAACGACGACTATACCGTATCAGCATCATTTATTCATGGTCCTGTGGCCGTCGGCCAGTGCCTGTTTTGCCACAATCCCCACAAGAGTAAGATCGAGCAGGGTGAACTACTATTTCCCACGCGAGCAAGTCAGAAGAGCTAATCTCACGGCAGTTTCCGGGAGCTATGAGACACTGTCAGGCGTTTGGGGCAAAGATTTGTTGCAGACTCATATAGCTCCATTCAAAATGACAACATTTTTTGTTCCAATAATTAGGTTCCGAGTATGTGGCGGTTATCGGGTTGACCTTTGATTATACAAGGTATTTTGAGATGCAAGAAATGCCTTTTCAATACTGATAATGCTGCTTGATTCAGCTTTGAAAGCTCTTCTCGATGAGCAAAAAAGTCCGGAAATATGTTAAAATAATTCTATTGAAGAGAAACATCTAAATATGTACTTATAAGCAACCGTTATTATTAAAAACATGTCCTTACAGAAAGGAAACTGAATGGGGAATGACGAAACTACAGGTTCAGCAGATATTCAAAAAAGTATCTCATCAGGCCTGCAAATCATAACGCTGAACAGAGGAGCGTACCGGGAATATTTTATGACCTCTGTTCCCGAAGGCAACGAGCCTGCTCAATCGCTTTTTCAGAGAATGGCTGACGCTGTTCGGGAGAGAAAGGCACATGTTATTTCCCAGGAAGTATTCGGCATACCGGACAAGGATGAAGCCGGCATGGAGATGCTCAAGAATGCCTTTGGCCGAATTGATTCACCAGTTACCTGGCTTGAGGATGGACATGCAGCGAATCTTTGCGGTGCGCACCTGCGGGCGATTTCAGGAGCAGAGGTCAAAAGGCTCAAACTGGATGGCAGAGTAGTGGGAAGCATATTCGAAGACGATTACGCGCAGTATTGCCAACTGGGTGGTTTGCTGCCGGGACAAGTTGAGAACTCACCGACTGAGCAGGCAACGGTAATACTCGAACAGATGGATGCTGTGCTTCAGAATAACGGCATGGAATTCAGCCATGTTTTGCGGACATGGTTTTATAATAATAATATATTGGACTGGTATGGTGATTTTAACAAGGTCCGGGATGCTTTTTTTCATAAAAAGCTGGTTTATGAAGGATTAGTGCCGGCCAGCACGGGCGTCGGCGGGTGTAATTCCGCCGGGACGGCACTGGTGAGCGGTCTTCTGGCAGTAAAGGCAAAGAGTAAGGCCGTGCGGGCTTTTGAAGTCCGTTCGCCGCTGCAATCTTCCGCCACTGATTACGGCAGCTCATTCAGCCGGGCGGTAGAACTTGACCTCCCGGATCATCAAAGATTGTACGTTTCCGGCACGGCAAGCATAGATCCGAGCGGAATAACGGCACATACAGGCGATCCGGAGGCCCAGGTGGCACTAACGATGAAAGTAGTTCATGCAATTCTGGAGTCGCGAGGTATGAACTGGGGCAATGTTACACGGGGGCTGGCCTATTTCAAGCATTCTGAGGATGCGCCGCTATTCGAGATGTACCGCACCAATAATAATATACCGCTATTTCCCGAGGTGATTGCGGAAAACTGTATTTGCAGAGATGACCTGCTATTTGAGATTGAGGTGGATGCAATTCGGATGGGGTAGAAAAATGCCGCAACGAAATCCAATTTTATACATGTTACAGGGAGAAAAGAAAATACATACAAGCTATGGGCAGCCTTGCACATTGAGAATGCGGCTAAGATGGCTGAGATATAAGTGCTTGCTTATAGATACCTTTCTAACAGTAGGATTCTGCTTGTCTAATTTCCTATTTTATAATATACTTAAACACCATGCTTAGGCATTGTCCCAGGAGCGTATCGTAACATGGAGTATATTGGATCTCCTAATCTCATACAAATAGAAACACTGGGGTAAGAATCCCGGAATATGTACTCTACCCCTTTAATAGTAAATAAGGAAGCCGAGTGAGTAGAGACCATTTTGAACATAATGGATACAACAGTATCCGCTTTGCAGATATTTATATCTGCTGCGCCATTATTATTTTGAACGGAATTGTCACACAGGCTTCGGTAGAAAAGTTAGAATCACCGTTATCAACCCCCGGCCGGATTGAAAACGCATTTATCGTCACACAGCTTCCCATTCATAATTCGACATCGCACCAACGAACTGCAATGGCCATCAAGCAACAAGCATCCTTGCCCGATTGGCTTTTACGGTCCCAATTCGGTGATGGAGTACGCCTCGTTAAGGTATACCCGGATCTCTCCACAGAAGTCATGAGCCGGGGCTTCCACAGTGCTTGCGACCCGGCGATTTCGTTCGACGCCTTGCACATACTTTTTGCCGCAAAGAGAACTACCGACGATGACTGGAACATCTATGAAATGGGAATAGATGGTTCAAATATTAGAAAGATTACCGGCGGCATAGGCAACTGCAGAAGTCCGGGTTACCAGGCAACGCTGTATACGATTGTCTCTCCTGAACCTTGGTACCAGTTGACATTTGTGTCTTCGGAAAAGGGGGCCTTGAACGAAACCGGTTTCGGTGTCGCGACCAACCTGTATTCCTGTAAACTCGACGGATCAGCAATACGCCGTCTGACTTTCAACCTGTCCAGCGATATGGACCCATTTATCATGCCCGACGGGCGCCTGCTTTTTGCAAGCTGGCAGCGATCCACGCTTGAACGGGGACCCCTCGGGCGCGTTTCCCTGTTCGGTCTTAACATAGACGGCACCGATTTTGCGGCATTTTGCACGATCCAGGGCAAGCCAATAAAACGTATGCCCTGCACGACGACACAAGGCCTGGCCGTATTCATCGAAGCCGACAAGCCCACCTGGGACAGCTCCGGTAGCATCGGTTGCGTACAACTTCAACGACCGCTGCAATCGTATCGATCAATCACCCGCCGGACCAATGGTTTATTCCATTCTCCGTCACCGCTTCCCGATGGCAGGATACTTGTGTCTCGAAGATCGCAGGAAGGAACAGATACGCACGGCGTTTACCGCCTTGATCCTTCAAATGGAAAGCTTGAGTTGATCTTCGATAGCCCAAGCTATCACGATATACAGGCAAAGATTTTACATCCGCGCCCCGAACCGGATGGACGATCCAGTGTGGTCAAGGAAGAGGATCCGAATGGAAAACTTTTTTGTCTTAATGTTTATCTTTCTGACCTTGTCAGACCGGAATGGATGTCCCGGGGAACAATAAAAAGACTTCGTGTACTTGAGGGAATCTCGTCGGCGACAGATACCCCAAGTAATCGGACATCGATATCAGAAGTCCCTTTGCTTTCACACAATGGAATCCCTCCCTTGGTGCAGCGTCGCATTCTCGGCGAAATAGACGTCGAACAGGACGGTTCTTTCAACATTGAGATACCTGCCAACACTCCTATTGAACTTCAAACATTAGACGTCGATGGTATGGCCCTGCGAAGCTGCGGCTGGATTTGGGCAAAGAACCATGAACCGAGAGGGTGTATAGGCTGCCACGAGGATGGCGAGCTTACGCCGGAGAATGTCTTAGTTGAAGCCATTACTCGCCCTTCTGCAAAGCTAACTTTACCCGCGGAACGAAGGCGAACTGTCGATTTTCGGCGTGATGTTATGCCGATCATTGCAAAAAATTGCACTCAATGCCACGGTCGGACAGATTCCGCCCTTCTCCTTACGCACGAGATATCGCAGGCTACTACTGCCAAAGGAAAGGTTAATTTTAACCAAAGCTACACAAGCCTTCATACCGGAGGAAACCGGCCGGGCTATGGAAAATATGTTCATCCGGGCAGGGCGCGGACCAGCCCGCTGATATGGCGCATATTCGGGCGAAATACCTCAAGGCCGTGGGATAATACATTTTCACCCGAAAAGGTACCTCAAATGCCGCCAAATCGAAACCAGGCATTAAACGAAGATGAGAAACGGACCTTTGTGGAATGGATTGATTTGGGAGCTCTATGGGACGGCATTCCCGGACCGGATAACCTGCCGGGATATAATCAGAACAATGAAGGAGGCGGTAATTGAACGCGTCGAGATTTTTAATATTTGTGCTTGTTTTTCAAATTACTTTGAGCTATGGCGCAGAGGAAACACTACCTGTCTTTACCGATGTAACCGAAGAAGCCGGCATTAATATCAAGCATAGCTATGGGGACTTTGATCTCAGCAACATCGTCGAGGGCACAGGTGCCGGAGCAATGTTTTTTGACTATGATGGTAATGGGTGGCTCGATATTTACTTTGTCAATGGTTGCTGGCTCAAAAACGTCAATGACAACCGGGGCCGAAGCTTCAGGGGAAAACTTGCCAATTCTCTGTATCGGAATAATGGTGACGGGACATTCACTAACGTCACGAAAAAGGCCGGCGTCGGCCACGAAGGCTATGGATTCGGATGCTCTTCCGCGGATTTTGATAAAGACGGTGACCTCGACCTTTATGTACTAAATTACGGGCCAAACGTTTTTTACCGCAATAACGGGAACGGAACCTTTACCGACATATCGGAATCGTCAGGGCTCGCGAATGGGAACTGGAGTCTTTCGGGGCCCTGGTTTGATTATGACGGCGACGGAGACCTTGATGTTTATGTCGCAAATTACCTCGAATACGACAGCGGCAAATTCCGTTCTTACTATGCCGCGGCGGGCTACCCCGGCCCCCTCAGCTACAGAGGTCAGCCGGATGCCCTGTATCGTAACAACGGCGATGGAACTTTTACCGACGTCTCAAAAGAAGCGGGGATATTTCAGCCAAACGGACGGGCGATGAGCGCGACGATCGCAGACTTGAACAACGATGGATTCCTGGACCTGTACATTCCCAACGACGCAATGGAGAACTACTTTTTTAAGAATAACGGCAAGGGCACATTCGAGAACGAAGGTCTTATGATGGGATTGGCTTTCGGCGAAGGGGGGCAGGGAGTCTCTTCAATGGGACCGGCGACCGGCGACGTGGACCGCGACGGCTGGCTCGATATTTACATTCCCGACATGGGATACGGCTGCCTTCTTATGAATAGAAAGGACTATTTCGAAGATCGCACGGAGCCGACCAGCCTCGCCGTCGTCTGCGGTCAGTACACCGGGTGGGGCGGTGTACTATTCGATTATGATTGCGACGGCTACCTGGATATCTTCGTCGCCAACGGCAACGCCCATCATGAATACACGGAAGAAGATGTGCTAATGCGAAACGACGGCACGGGAAAGTTTGTGGATGTCGCGGATAAATCAGGCCCATACTTCAGACAGAAATATGTCGGGCGCGGTGCAACTTACGGCGATTACGACAACGATGGAGACCTTGACCTTCTCGTTATCAACCTTAATGATACTCCCAGACTCCTGCGAAATGACGGCGGCAACAAAAACAACTGGCTTACCATCGAAGCGAGATTGCCGGAAGGCAAGAGTATCGCTATTGGTGCACGAATCTGGGTAACCGCGGGCTCGCTTACACAATTGAGAGATCTTATTCCGGTAACAGGCTATCTTTCGCAGGCTGATCCGAGATGCCATTTCGGTCTCGGTAAGGCAACCAGGGCGGACACCGTAAAAATCCGCTGGCCGGATAAGCAGACTACAAGGTTGAAAAACGTTAATGCAAACCAAATTCTTACTGTAATCCAGGGATATCAAGATGGGCAGTAACAATATAACGAAAAGTTTTCTTATTGTTCTAACTATAGCAGTGGCTTATTCATTTTCCCTTTGGGCCGAAGAAGGGAGCCAAAAAAATCCGGTATACGTAGGAATTAAAGTTTGTGCGACCTGCCATCAGGGAAAAGGTATGGATCATCAGTTTAGCCGGTGGCTGGCTTCTAAACATGCCCGAGCCTATGCAGTCCTTGCCAAACCCCAAGCGAAAGAAATCGCCAGGCTGAGCGGTATTCCCCAGGAGCCGCAGGAATCATCGATGTGCCTGGGATGCCATGCAACCGGTGCTAATGCGGAAGCATGGGAAAAAGACGAGACATTTTTCATCGAAGATGGCGTTCAATGTGAAAAGTGCCACGGCCCGGGAAGCGAGTACATGGATGCAACTATTATGATGGATCGCCAGGCAGCCTTAAGGGCAGGACTGGCTATGCCGACTGTACAGGACTGCATGGGTTGTCACCAGGTAAAGGGTTCCCACGTCGCCGTTCACAAATTACCCAAGCTTGACATGAAGCAAGCCCTCTCTGATATCGCCCATCCTACTCCCGAAAATTTCAAGTTTAATCCTTCGCCGCAATCTCCGGATGTAACGGATTCAAAAACAGTCAAAGCAAAATATATAGGAACTATCACCTGTGCCGCCTGCCATAAGGGCTCCGCAATGGGTTATCAATTCAGCAAATGGCGCATGAGTGAACATGCCCGTGCGTACGCCGTACTGGCGAGCCCCGAAGCGTATGAAATTGCGAAAGAGCAGGATTTGAAAGCTCCTCCTCAAACCAGCTCGGAGTGTCTGAAGTGTCATACCACGGCTTATCATCAGCCCACGGAAGGCAAAAGCGAATTGTACTCATTACACGAAGGCGTCGGTTGCGAAGCATGTCACGGAGCGGGCAGTAATTATTATCCTGAAGCAATAATGAAAGATGCACGTGCGGCCAAAGCAGCCGGACTCAAGGAAGTAACAAAAGAGAGCTGTCTTCGATGTCACGACAATGCACATGACAAGCCTTTTGACGTTGACGAAGCCGTAAAGAAAATCGCCCATCCAACCGAGCCGCCAAAGGTCGTACAAGAGCTTCGCTATAAGACTCCGCTCAACATGGCCCTGAGTCCTGATGGTAAAGAAATTTATGTTGCATGTGAGGCCTCTCACACCATCATCGTCGTAGATGTTCAAACGCTGGAAAAAATCGCTGAAATAGAGGTCGGCCATCATCCTACGGATGTAACCTTTAGTCCTGATGGTACAAGAGCGTATGTAAGTAATCGTCTTGATGACACAGTGTCCATTCTCGATGTATCTTCCCGTAAAGTCATCGCCACGATTCCAGTAGGTGACGAACCGCATGGTGTGCTTACTGATGCTTCCGGCAGGCATCTATATGTCCTCAATACTTCTGCGGATAGTATTTCGATTATCGACACGACTACTTTGAAAGAACTCAAACGTCTCAGCGCAAGCCGCAGTCCCTGGTCCTTGTCGCGCAGCGCCGATGGTTCGCTAATATACGTTACCAATAACCTCTCACGCTTTGTGAAATTTCGCGATCCATCAGCGTCCGAGATTACGGTAATTGATCCGTTTCGAACAATCGTACAAGACCGGTTTGTTATTCCGGCGGCTAATCTCTTGCAGGGTATTGACTGGCACCCAAGCGGAAAGTTTGCCCTGATTACCCTGAACCGAACGAAGAACCTCGTCCCGATGACACGCCTGCTTCAGGGATGGACCATCACGAACGGACTTGGAATCGTATGGAAGGATGGCCGTGTAGACCAGGTACTACTTGATGAGCCCGGCATGTGTTTTCCCGATCCGGCTGATGTGGCAATCACACCCGACGGCAGCATGGCTTTGGTTACAAGCTCCGGCTCGGACCGCATCGCCGTCGTGGACGTCCCAAAGCTTATATCCATGCTCACGGCGGCGTCAGATGACGAGCGGCAGCGAGTATTTCCGAACCACATGGGTAAACCTACCGAATTCGTTATCACCCATATCCCCGTCAAACACAGCCCGCGAGGAATCATCATAACACCGGACGGGAAAACCGCCTTCGCAGCGAACGCCCTGGACGACTCGCTGACGGCTATCGACCTGGACAAGCTCGAAGCTGTTGCAAGAATCGATCTCGGAGGTCCCGAAATTATTACTAAAATTCGCTACGGCGAACGCCTTTTTCACAGCGCAAATATCACATTCCACCGCCAGTTTTCATGTCACTCGTGCCATCCCGACGGACACATCGACGGGCTGACGTACGATATCGAGCCCGATGGAATCGGGATGAGCCCGGTGGACAACCGCACACTCCGCGGGATTCTCGATACGGCGCCCTTCAAATGGGAAGGGACCAATCCAAGTCTTCAAAGGCAATGCGGGCCGCGCCTCGCGGTTTTCTTTACACGGATACAACCATTTACACCCGAAGAGCTTTCTGCATTGGATAACTACATTTGCACTATTCCGAGACCGTCCAATCGGTATCGTCCTTTGGGAGCGGAGCTCACCGATGCACAACGCCGTGGCAAAAAAATGTTCGAAAGGACAATGGCAAATGACGGCCGTGTCATTCCAAAAGAAAACAGGTGTGCAACCTGTCACTTTCCGCCGCTTTACACCGACCGACTTCGTCACAATATCGAGACAAAGCTATGGCTTGACCGGGAATCGGAATTCGACACGCCACATCTTAACAACATCTATGACTCAGCTCCGTATTTACATAACGGAATAGCAGAAACCCTGGAGGAAATCTGGACGAGGTATAATCCGAACGACAAACATGGTGTAACAAACGATATGACTAAGGACCAGCTCAACGACTTGATAGAATACCTCAAGACATTGTAGCCGGCCGAAAAGCAAAAACAGGTAAACGATATGAAATGTTTCATAGCTGCATTAGAAATTTTTCTGGTGTTGTGGCTTGCAAATACGGCATTTTGCAAAGCAGAGAACCAGGCAGGTGAGTCACCCAGGTCTCACTCTGTTTCCGCTTCCGTAGAGAATGAACAATTGCCTTACGTTTATACACAATGGAAGCACTTCACGGTAAAAGACGGTCTTCCTAACGACCATATTTTCGCAGTTAAGGCAGACTCCTCAAACGTCTGGGTAGGCAGCGAAGACGGCCTGGCCTGTATTAATAAAAAAACACTAAAGATTAAGAGCTGGAAAGAAAAAGACGGCCTGCCATGGCGAGTCGTATCCGCCCTTGATTACAATCCGAAAACCGGAGAGCTTTGGCTTGGACTGTTCGGCGGCGGTCTTGCCCGCTTTAGCGGCGGCAGATTCGACCACTGGCACCAGCTCAACAGCGGCCTGGTCAATGACGTCGTTTACGGCGTGGCGATCGAAAATGACAATATATGGGCCGCGACAACCGCCGGCGCGAGCAGGTATAACACTGTCACCGGTGAATGGACAATCTACACGGAAAAAAACGCGCCAATGGAAGAGATATGGAACTACGGCGTTTCATATAACGACGGAAAGGTCTACCTTGGTATCTGGGGCAGCGGTGTCCTGGAATTTGATGTAGCCACAGAAAAGTGGAAAGACTATATCGATCCTGACGGCGAAATGGAAATCGATCTTTACCGTGACGATGGTATAGTTCACGTAATCAGCACCGGCACCAGCTACATAGACGGCATCCTATGGGTCTCAACCTATTTTGGCATGAACCGCTACGATGGTCGGCATTGGCGAGGCTTCTATGAACATGAGACCGGTCTGCCCAGCGACTTCGGCAATGCCGTCAAAGGCCGCGATGCCAACGAAGCATGGTTTGCAACCGATAAAGGCCTGGGTGTGCTGGCTGATTTTCCTACAGATACGTGGGTTACGTATACGATGGATCCCAACACACATGGAGGCAAAGCAATTGTCAGTCGAAATAAGGAAATTCTCGAAGTCGTTGATATGCCGGTAAGCATCCCTCATAATTACGCCCTATGGACGGAATTCGACGGCAACGATGTCTGGGTGGGAACCTCAAAGGGACTCGGATGGGCAATCGGTACCGGATATTACAAAGGATTAAGGCAAAGAATCCTACACAAGCCGGAAAATCTGAAAAAATAACTGAAAATTAGACGAAA
>DQCG01000116.1:7448-15916 GCA_003533825.1 Phycisphaerales bacterium | reverse complement strand
GTACATAATTCGGGGTCAGATCATAAACACAACCTTGTGGACAGCTTGTTAATTGTTGCTATAAGTTTTGCTAAAACCAACAACCCTATGCCATTATATTACGATGCTTGTTAATTACACCAGGGAAAGCATCACAGAATATAACAGGTTTTACACATAAAAAGAAGCAATTTTTTATCTCTAACCGGTTATTAATCAGATGCTTGTATTCAACGAGTCTCCGAATTACACAATTTAACCGGCTATATGACAACTAATACTAAATTTATAATATCTAATATTAGTCATCAGTTTAAGAAACTACGTTTCATAAACTCTGAATATGCTGCAACACAAAATTATTTTCCCATCTGTCTGATTGTACTGTACAATGTTTATCCGGCGACTCTCAGGTTTTGTCATTATAGATTCTATGCTTAATACCATCTTGCTATTTGAAGATTCTTTTAGTATTCTTTTGCTTTATGGTTTCCCTACGTTCACAATCCAGCTTTGTGCTTAAACAGATATTATCTGTCCGGCACCTTTACGTCTTTCTTGCTCCGCGTGCATTCAGTGCCATTATGTTCGGAGCGCTGTTCTGTACGCTGGCGGTAAAGTTCTTACATTCGTGGCGTTACAATCTTGCCGGTGAATACATAGGCTGGGTTCTTGCCGATATTTCGTTTCTTTTGGGAATCGAGGTAATCCTGTCGATTGTTTACTATCGCTGGCCGAAGAAATGGATTTTTCGTTTGATTACCGTTATTGCCGCTGTTTTATGCACGTGGTCGGTTATGAACGCAGGATGGTTGATCAGGACGGGCACACAAATCCTGCCGAGGGTTCTTTTGCCTCTGATTCGTGCTCCAATAAACTCTTTTTATATTGTTGGCGTTAACCTCAAAGAGATGCCTAAGGCTGCGGTTATTTTGCTTTTACCTAGCGCCATTGCCCTGACCTTTCTGTTTTCTGTTTTGGCGAAGCCGGCGATATCAGGCTACAACCGCAGTCGTTTTATCATCAGGATTGTGATTTGTATTATTATTGTCCTTATCGCTGTTTCTGTTCGCCCTGAAGTGGCAAGACGCGGTTCGCCGCAGATTATGTCCGTAGGGATGCGCTACAATTCTCAGCTTCGAGCCGTAATGAGTCTGGTTTTACCGGACTACAGGCGTCTGCCTGATCCGAAGCGAAAGATACCTATATTCGATAAACTGAAAGTTGAACTGCGACACCAGCCGGTGAAAAACAACATAGTTTTAGTTGTCCTCGAGGGAGTGCAATACCAGTACACTTCACTTGCGAATAGGCAAAGCCGGTTGACGCCTTATCTTGCATCTTTAGCCTTGGAAGGTATCGAGTTTACTAATACGCGCTCAACACTGACCCATACTACGAAAGCGTTGTTTGCACTTCTGACAGGTCGATTCGCATCAGCCTCTCAGGATATCGCAGAGGCGGTCCCTGTTGCCAAGCCTTATGCAAGCATAGCCACGATATTGGAAAGCAACCTCGGTTATAGAACGGCTTTCTTTCAATCGGCAATGGGCAGCTTCGAATCCCGGCCGGGCCTTGTGCACAACCTCGGCTACGATAAATTTTGGGCGAGGGACGACTCGGACGACCCTAACAGCTTCCTGGGCTACCTTGCCTGCGATGAGTTCTCGATGTTAAAGCCGATTACCGAATGGATAAAAGCGGGGGAACAACCATTCTTCCTGACGGTTCTGTGCTCTGTAACTCACGACCCTTATGAAATTCCGGAGTGGTTCGGCGAGCCGGCCAAAGAGCCGCTGGAGCGTTATCAACAGGCAATTTTTTATACTGATAAATTCTTAGCCGCCCTGGATGTGGAGATTGGGAATCTTGGCATAACTGACGATACCATTCTTTGCGTTATCGGTGATCACGGGGAGGCTTTTGGCGAACATGGACTGCAAGGGCATGAGCGGATAGCTTTCGACGAGGTCCTCCGAATACCGTTTTGTATGCGCGCCCCGTTTCTGGTGGAGCCTGGCGCGAGGATCACAAAACCCGTTAGTTCTATTGATTTGACGCCTACATTGCTGGGAATTTTAGGATTCGAAACAAGCCCAGCCGCCTTTGACGGGTTGAATTTATTAGGGCCTGTCCCGGAGGATCGCAGGGTGTATTTCTCAGGCTGGATGCAGGAGGGGCCTGCGGGTTTTATCAATGGCAATCAAAAGTTTATATATAATCCGACGAATAAAACGACCTGTGTGTACAATCTTAGCACTGATCCGAATGAGATTAGCAGGATAGAATTGCCTGAGCAGAAGGCGAATAGAATGGCCGATGAGATTATCGCATGGCGACAAGGCACCGTTTTTCGTCTTGATCAGCAACGAACCGGCAAGAAAGAACTTTTCGATCGATGGATCTGCAGTTGGACGGACCGTGTTTCTCGAACCAAGCGAAGCAGGAAAAAGAATAATTAGCCTGCGCACCGAGCGCCGGTGATATACTTCCTGATTGTTTATAATATGCTCATTTATGTTGTTTTTTATAAACAACACACAAATCCCTTTACAAACAAGCTGTGTCCCTTTGGTTGTTATGTAGATATGGGTTATTTAGGCATAATAAGTGTTGTTAAAAATCAACATATTAATAAAGTGCAATTACCCTCTGTGACGTTGGCAAAAAAGGTAAATTTAAACACAAACATCTTTGTTGCATTGGGTTAAGCACGGCTTACGGATGATTTCCCTCGTTAGAACCTTTTTTTGGCACATTTTTTGCAACTATATTAAATTTGTCTTTCTGAGGCAGAAATATTGGGCGGACGGCCTAAAAATGTTTCGGAGGAGGATGTGTCCGCCCGATTTTTTAGAGCATCAGAATCGGTTTTGCCGGTTTTGTTGAAAATATAATTTTACCATGGAGTCGTTCCGGAGGAGGGACGACTCCGAATTTTTGCGCATCCTGTCTGATTACTTACCCGGCACGATGTCTATATCAAACTTGTTAATTCTTTAGATGCCTGTCTCGGCTGTTGCATTAGCCGGGTATGATGTTCATAAAAAAGCTTTTTCAATACCAAATTTGCC
Organism: Phycisphaerales bacterium; assembly: GCA_003533825.1. Classification (GTDB taxonomy): domain Bacteria; phylum Planctomycetota; class Phycisphaerae; order Sedimentisphaerales; family Anaerobacaceae; genus JAFGPJ01. Next base: position 12,863 of record DQCG01000116.1, on the reverse strand, counting down.
TTGTCGAATATAGAAAATTCTGATAAAATAGCAGAAGGTACGAGCTAAACGTGATGGAAATATGGCCCACAAGATTTATGCATATCGCGTATGAGCTGTTTTTTAATCAAAATCGAGCGATATCAACGAATTAACACTTCCTAAAGGAATTGTGGATAAGAACTATTAGGAAAAACACAGAGATGCATAATTATCCGAACTGAAATTCGGTTTTGCGCATCATATAATAAGATCGGGCAGCCTAAAGACTGAAAATTAATATTTGCAATATTAATAGAAAAAAAGTAGGATATTACCGGGCCTGTACAATAAGAAAACGAAAGACTCAGTTATGATATAATGAAAGGGTTTTGTTGTGTATAAATACAAAAAAGGTTTTACATTGATAGAGCTTTTAGTGGTGATTGCTATTATTGCTTTGTTAATGTCGATATTAATGCCGGCATTGCAGCGGGTTAAGAAACAAGCCAGAACTACCGCTTGTCTGGCAAACCTCAGGCAATGGGGTCTTATGTATGCAATGTATTGCGACGAGAACGACGGCAACTTTTTCACCGGAGAGTTGAACGGCACTCGCAGCGGCATGGGTTCCGGCGAATTCTGGCGGGAAACCATGCGGCCCTACACCAAGGATTTCAGTGAGAAGTTGTGGCTTTGCCCTCAGGCTGCAAAAGCGCGGCCACAGGGAGGCATCCCATCAGGCGGCTGGTCCAATTTTGCCTGGGAGACCGCCAATGATGTCGGCAGCTACGGCCTGAACGGCTGGATGTTAAATATCGCCGGGTCAAGGCAAACCGGCAACAGGAACAACGGCTGGGGCAGAACCCCGGCCGACTGGCACTGGGGTACTCACCAGGTCCAGGGTTCAAACAACATTCCGGTCTTCACCGGAAGTTGGTGGGTCGATTCCTGGCCAAGAGAGGACGACCAGCCACCGCCAAGCGACGCCGGACCGGGGGATACTCCCAATTCGAATGAAATGAACCGTGTTTGCGTAGACCGGCATAATGGATTTGTAAACTGTGTTTTTGCCGATTGGACCGTAAGAAAGGTCGGACTCAAGGAGTTGTGGACACTAAAGTGGAGCCGGGGCTATAATGTGGGCGGACCCTGGACAAGAGGCGGGAATGTCCAGCCCGGGGCCTGGCCTGAATGGCTGCAGCGCTTTAAGGATTATTAATAATTTGCCTTGCATAGACTTATAGTAGTGATTATAATAAAATTATCCAAAAATTAGGATTTGTGTCTTAAAGTATGGTAAAGAGAATAAAAAGAGAAGGAGTGTCATTATGAACAAACCAAAAGGCTTCACCCTGATCGAGCTTCTTGTGGTGATTGCCATTATTGCTGTTTTGATGGCGATTTTGATGCCCGCTCTGAATCGAGTCAAGGAGCAGGGAAAGCGTGCCGCCTGCCTGGGTAATATGAGGCAGTTGACACTCACCTGGATTATGTATGCCGACGACAACGACGATAAGATTGTCAATGGCGAAGCTTATGGCGGCGGAGACGGCACGGCACCTGTCCCCACGGGCGGCATACACAAAGGAGAGCAGTGGTGGACAGGTGACGATATCGCAGATTTTTGGGCCGGCACAAGTTTGCCCGAAATACTCCAGAAAAAAGCTATTAGAGCCGGCGCCTTGTATCCATATTGCAAGGATGAAAATCTTTACCGATGCCCGACCGGTGTTCGTGGAGAGATGCGTACATATACAATTACCGATGCTATGAACGGTCTTCGAAGGGAGGGAACTTACTCTGGTAATGTCGGGGCGAGAGTCGGACGGACCGTCCTATGGGTTAAAAGGAGGACGGAGATTAGCTCCCCCGGCCCGGCGTTTAGAATAGTATTCCTGGATGAAGGCCGGATAACTCCCGATAGTTACGCTACACATTACGTGAATGAACTCTGGTGGGACCCACCCTTTGTACGGCACGGTGACGGCACGAATGTCTCTTACGCAGACGGGCATGCTGATTATTGGAAGTACAGAGGCATGAAAACGTTGGAAATAGGCAAACTCGCCGCTGTTCCCGGCCTTGATGCGCACCCGTTGCACCAGATGCAACCTGAGAGCGAGGATGACTACCAGGATTTGTATAAGATGCAAAAGGCCGTCTGGGGCAAATTAGGTTATTCGCCATCGCATATGCCAAGGGAATGATAAGCATTATTGCTCTGGTTTTGTCGAGCTCATAAACGAATGGCTATATAACCTGCGGCAATAAATAAAGATAGAGGAGACGAAATGATGGTCAAACGAAAAGGCTTTACATTAATTGAGCTTTTGGTCGTAATAGCAATTATTGCTGTTTTAATGGCAATATTAATGCCGGCACTGAATCGGGTTAAAGAGCAGGGCAAGCGGATAGTTTGTGAGAACAATCTTAGGACCCTGCAGCTTAGCTGGATTATGTATGCTGATGAGAATGATGGTAAAATCGTAAATGGTGAAGGCGGATTCAATCACAGTTCTGGAAGCCTTAAGGAGATAGCCTGGATAGGCCATGGCTGGGGAGACAATTGGGACCAGCCAAACGCCGCATACGTTGGGACGCTCAATGACAGGGAGAAGAAAGAAGCAATCGAAGAAGGGGCTTTGTGGGAATATGTCAAAGACTACGATGTTTACAAGTGTCCTACGGGAAGGCGGGGTGAGTGCGTCACCTATGCGGCCGTAGATGCCATGAACGCCCGGGCTCGAACCGGTACATGGACCGGAGGCAATCATGTAACCGCCACGGGCTTGAGAAATGGCAGGACGGTACTCTGGATCAAGCGAAGGAGTGAGATAAGCAGCCCGGGCCCGGCCCAGCGAATGGTTTTCATCGACGAAGGCGCGATGACACCAGACAGCTTTGCCGTACATTACAACCAACGAGGACCCTGGTGGGATGACCCGCCAGTCAGGCATGGGGACGGCACTACGGTATCCTGGGCGGACGGACACGTGAGCCATCTAAAGTGGAAAGCAGCCGAGACTATTAAACGCGCCAGGGATACCAGGGATTACTATGGTGGCGGTGGCTGGATGCCTCAGACCCCGGAAGGCCTCGAGGAGCTCGAGGATTTCCAGAAAGCCGTTTGGGGAAAAGTCGGCTACTGATATGCAGGGTTTAAAATATAGCAACTAAAGCGGATTGCAGTGTAAAAAAAGGAGGTATCATGAACAGGATGAGAGCCTTTACACTAATAGAGCTTTTAGTTGTGATTGCAATCATAGCAGTATTAATGGCGATTTTGATGCCCGCGCTGCAGCGGGTCAAAGAACAGGCGAGAGAGGTGACTTGCCGGGCCAACCTGCGTCAATACGGCATTGCTCAGGCCCTGTACCTGGATGATTATGACGACCGTTATCCCTCTGCCTGGACCTCTCTGGTCGAGACGGAGGCCCCGGTTTCCGGGTACCAGCGTTTCTGCCGTTGGCATGACCCGAGGTATCCTGCGGACGGCCCGTTTTGGCCCTATCTTAAAAAAGGCAAGGTCCATTTGTGCCCATCTTTCGCGGTTGTTGCCAAATCCGAGGGCCAAAGGCATCCCAGTCACGATGAAAGAATCCCCGTTATACCTTACTACAGTTACAGTATGAACGGCTACTTGGGCTCCACAAGCGGAGCTGCTGGCGGAGGCGTCCTGAAACGTTCCCAGATTACAAGAAGCAAGGCAGAAGTGTTTTTCTTCGCTGCCGAAAACATGTGGCTCAGGCCTGGCTGCAGTTGGGTGCTGAACGACAACGCCTTATGCCCCGACGGACGCGACTGGTTCGGTACGTTTCATAGTACAATGAGCGGAGACCTGAACAGCGGCATGATAAATGTGGTATTTGTGGATGCACATGTGCAGGAGGTGCGCTCGGCCCTGAAAGAAGATCCCAGCGATAACTCAGAGAAAGAGTTCGGGCAATTCGAGAAATTCGGCTGGCCTAAAAAAGAGCCCTATAATTAATCAATTGCGGCCTCTGGAATTCATTAAAGCGGCCAAAAGGATATGCCTTAATCTGTCAACGCTGAGCCTGTTAAGGTAGTCCTGTGTAAAATCCAGCTTGAATCTGCCTCTGAAGTTCCTGATTCGCCTCTCGAGTTCATGCCTTCCTAAAGCGGCGATTGAAGTCGCCTCTCTCTCAAAATACTCTCTCGCAGCCATCCTCGTAACCTTTGAAAAGATTGTTCTTATAAGCCGGATTCATGTTGTTTCTATCGTCTCTAAAACTTGAGTACTTGTGCTGGAAATTCGATGCTGTTAAACAAACACGTAGATCGCTTGTTTATTCGGCCAAAATTTTTTTGTTTATTTGAAGGTCGTCTGATAACGTTTGGTTATGAAGACAGAGAAGTTGAATTATTTTTTGCCGCCTGAGTTGATCGCTCAGTCGCCTCTTGATGTTCGGAGCGATTCGCGGCTGCTGGTTATGAATCGTTCCGCCGGCGATGTTTCGGATTGCAGGTTCAGCAGCCTCGGCGACTTTTTGTCGCCCGGCGATTGTCTCGTCCTGAACGATACGAAAGTCCCGCCGGCACGCTTTTTCGCCCGGCGGACCACTGGAGGCAAGCTCGAAGGATTGTTTCTCACTGCGACCGCCGACGGCGTCTGGACGGCCTACCTCAAGGGAATCCGCAAACTAAAAGCCGGAGACGAGTTTTATCTGAAAGACAGGCACAAAGCCGATTTCTGCAAGGCTGTGCTGCTCGAAAAGACGGGTCAGGGCAGATGCCGGTTCCGGATAAAGACCGATGCAGACGCACAGACCGTGCTGGATGAAATCGGTTTTCCACCGCTACCGCCATACATCAAGCGCGACGACGATCCGGCAGTGGCGGCTGAGGACAAGCAGCGGTATCAGACGGTATACGCCAGGCAGACCGGCGCCGTCGCGGCCCCGACCGCGGGGCTGCATTTTACCGAATTGCTCATTGAGCAGCTAAAACTGGCCGGCATACGTTTCGCCTTTATCACGCTGCACGTCGGGGCTGGAACATTCAAGCCGGTTACCGCGGATAATCTCAAAGACCACAAAATCCACCGGGAGCAATTCAGTATCAACCGGGAGAATGCCGCGATAATAAATGCGTCAAAAAACGAAGGCGGCCGAATCATTCCGGTCGGCACAACATCAACACGGGTTCTTGAGACCGTCGCCGACGGCTCAAGGATCGAAGCTGCCGCCGGCACAACGGAATTATTCATCATGCCCGGCTATCAGTTCAAGATTATCGACGCGATGATAACAAATTTTCACTTGCCAAAATCCACGCTATTAGCATTGGTGGCGGCCTTCGCAGGGCTTGAAAACATCCTCGCCGCCTACCAACACGCAATCGAGCAGCGGTACCGTTTCTACTCCTACGGCGACGCTATGCTGATTGTTTAAAGGATTCTTCTTGCCAGGGGCAGTTTTCTGATGATGTTGCCGA
>DQCG01000116.1:0-7421 GCA_003533825.1 Phycisphaerales bacterium | reverse complement strand
TTGATGTTTCTGATTGCGATTGTAACAAGAATAACGACCGGAGCGTGGATGATATACGCCGTATATGCGCTGCCGGCCATTGCCCTGGCCAGTCTTCCCTGCCGGTTGAGCCGTTTGCGGAACAGGGTCGGCAGGCCGATGATTAACGCCACACCCGTAAGCTGTTCCCAGAGGGCGTAGCTAAAGCACTGCCAGTGCAGGCCGCCGAGAAACAGTGCTATATTGCCTTTTATTGCTCCGCCCAGTGTGAGCAGGACCGGGGAAACGATAACAATCATAACCACGGCCACGCAAAGCCAAAGTCTGCCCATAGCATTGGGGATCCGTGTCAGCCAATTACGGCGATAGGCGACGATTCCGACGATAAACATGAAAATGTACTGCGGGAAGAATGGAAACTGCAAATTCAGCGGCCGGAATCCCCAGCCTACGGGAAGCCATATCCGCACGATAAAAGTAACGCTGGCCAGAGCAAGAATGAAAATTGCGCTTTTCAGATTGCCGGGCGGTTCGGTTTCATCTTGCACGGCCGGAGAAGGAACTTTTACAAATGCCCGCCATAAAGCATAGCAAATCGCGAATATCAACAAAGTCTCGACGAACCACAACGGCCCGGTTCCGATGTGGAACGTGCCGTAATACCGGGTGAGAAAGTCGAGATAAGAACCGCCTGGCTCCTCGGCGCCGACCTTTATCAGCGGATAGGCCATCAGCGGGCCGATGATAAAGTCGTAGCACAGCATGGGGATACCCAGACGCAGCAGCCGGTCTTTAAGAAATCGCCGGGGGCCTTTGTGGTAGTATGAGACGGGTGTGAAATAGCCTGCGATCATAAAAAACAGCCCCATTGAAAAGGCCTGGACAACCGCATTGTGCCATGTCAGCAGGATGGATGAAAGTGTATCCGCCTGGCCGTCTCTATAGTACAAGCCCACTTCGCCGCCGTAGGTTATGGACAGGTGAATCATCATAACCAGCGTGATCAGCAGGATTCGCAGGTTGTCGATGAAGAACAAGCGGACTTTTTCCATATCTTCATTACGAATCAGAGTCTCGTTAGGTTAGTTTTATGCTTTGGGCTTCTTGACAGGCCATGGCAGCACGTTGCAGCGCTTTGTCCAGTTCTTATAGAGGGCCTTTAATTGTTTGACCTTCTCGGGATACTTGTCGGCCATGTCATTTAGCTCCGTTCGGTCTGCATGAAGATCGTAAAGCTCCCATGTTTTTCCGTGGACGGCGACGAGCTTCCATTTGGCCTGCCTGACGGCCCGGTTGCCTTCGTGCTCCCAGTAGATGGCCTCATGAGGCTCCCGCAGTTTACCCTCGAATATCGGTAGTAGGCTCTTGCCCTCCAGCGGTGTGAGCATGCTGCCTTTATGTCTCCGGGGGTACTCGATACCAGCGGCATCGAGGCAAGTGGCCATAATGTCGATAATATGGCCCGGCTGGTGGGTGAGCGAGCCGCCTGTCTTTATCACGGACGGCCAGTGGGCGATTAACGGCGTGGCAATACCTCCCTCGTGAACCCAGTGCTTGTACCGCCTGAACGGCGTGTTGCTCGCGTTGGCCCAGGAAAGCCCGTAGCTCATATAAGAATCGACACCGCCGGGAGGTAAACCGTTCTTTCGATTATCAAAACCCACGGGACCGCCCTCGGCGCAGCCCCCGTTGTCGGCGAGAAACAGTATTAAGGTGTTGTCCCAGGTGCCGATTTCCTTTAGCTTGGCGAGCACTTTGCCTATGCCGTGATCCATCCGCTCGATTTGCGCCGCGTAGACGGCCATCTTCAAATCCAGCAGCTCCTTGTCCTTTACATCAGCCCACAACCGTGCGTTTGTGTCCCTCGGCGACATCTTCCACTTGTCACTTATGAGCCCCATCTCTATCATTCGAGCGTGCCGCTGTCGCCGCAGTTTATCCCAGCCCTCTTTATACTTTCCTTTGTACCTGGCGATATCCTCCGGCCAGGCGTGTAAAGGCCAATGTGGAGCTGTGTAAGGTATATAAAGGAAGAACGGTTTGTCGTTTCGACCGTAGGTGTCTACAAACTTCGCCGCGTTGTCGCTGAAAGCATCGGTTATATAAAAGCCCTTTTTGGGCGGCGTGTACGGCTGATCGTCAACTGCCATCCGGCGTTTGACACCTTTGGCTTTAGCCTTTGTAATGTCAAAGTAGTTGGCTCCGCCGCTTATTAAACCGAAGTACTTGTCAAATCCGCGGTCGGTCGGCCAGTGAGGCCGGTCTTCACCGACATGCCATTTGCCGGACATCAGCGTTCGGTAGCCCCCCAGCTTCAGCGCCTCAGCGATTGTTACGCAGTGGTTGTTCAGATATCCCTGATAAGCCGGATACCCCTTGTTGCCTACCATGTGCCCGATACCTGCCTGGTGGGGATATAAACCCGTCAGCAGCGATGCCCGCGTCGGACAACATCTGGCGGCATTATAAAACTGTGTAAATCGAAGTCCGCCGGCCGCGAGACTGTCGAGATTGGGTGTGTTAATCTCACCACCGTAACAGCCGATATCGGAGAAACCCATATCATCGGCCATTATCAGCACAATATTCGGTCTGCCTTTGAGCGTTTTGTCCGCAGACAACTCATCCGCACTTAGACATCCCTGCAACAACAATAAAGCTCCGCCGAATCCGATGGTTTTCAAAAAGCCCCGGCGGGTCAATGTGCCCGTTTTCATATTATCACATTCCGTCTAAGATGTTGCTATTTGTACATCTTGTCGAAGTAGCCTTGGGCGGCGACAACCGCGGCCCGCATCATATCTTCGGCCCTGGCGGTTTGGCGTTTGGCGAGAGCGGCCATCAGCGCTTTAGTATCCAGATCTCTTGCGGCCATTTCACACGCTTCCCAGCTAAGCACGCTTCGGATCACGCGGTCGATTCCCTGCTCGACGTTGTCGTAGGCACGTGTCTGCATGTCGTGACCTTTCCAGCGATTGAAGCCCGCCTGCTGGATAAGCCCGGCGATGGCGACGTTCATTCCGTTTATTCTCGCCCCGTGGTCGATGTCGTATTTGCCCGGCCCGCCGAGAATGATGCCGTCATTGTATCCCTGGCTGTTGAGGTGCATGTGGACCATCGCGTCGTTGTCTAATTCTTCGACCGTGTCGTGTACGTGGTCGAGGCCTATCATTTCCGAGTGCCCGAACTCTTTGTTGACACCCTTTTTGGCCCTGGAGACGCCGAACTCGTCCTCGATCCGTCTCCAGAACAACAGCGCGCTGGCGACCGTCGGTATCAGCATGGCCGGATGTCCCTCGTTCGGCTTCGGTTCGAAACCGATGTAAAGGCTGCCGCCTTTTTTCTCTTCGTACTTGCATAGCCCGGCGATGCTCTCCTTTAGATTCTGGTACATCTGTGCTATGCCGACCGTGGCGATGTCGTAACCGAACGAGCCGTTCCAGATAATCAGTGCCGGCTCCTTTTCAGGATGCCAGGCCTTCTTCAGTGTGCTGTACGCCAGGTCAACCGTCTTGGTGCCAAGCTCTTCGGCGGCCTTTCTCTCGGCCGGATCGAGCGATGCTACGCCGCCGTAACCGAAATGACAATGCGCGCCGGGTGTAATCATAGCCAGGTAGAGATTGTTGTCCACCAGGGCGTCTGCGACCGCAGCAGCATTGTCGTCGTCGACCTCCGCGTCGTAGTGCAGCTCGATCCCAAGCTCGACATTGTCCGGCATCCGCGGCGCAATCTTATCAGCGACCAGTTTAATCATATCGGACGATCCGAAAGCACCGCCCCACTCAGGCCTCATATCACCGGGCACAAATCCGCCTTTGCCCGGATTGAACGTCCATCTGCAAATACTATGTAAAGATTTTTCCGCCATCTAACTTACTCCTTTCTTGTCTGGATGGGTGGCAGCCTCAAGCGCAGCTTGGGGATGGCTTCTGGCGTATCGGATTTGAAGCTGCCATCCAATCACATTTTACTCTTTAGTTGTTGTTTTAAGACCTCTTCCCACCCTGCATATGCCTGCTGATAGGCGGAGGATAACTTGTCATTAGGTTCGATTGTTTTGACCGGCTCAAGGCCTGCGAAGGCCTCGTCCGTGCTCTTGTAAACGCCTGCTCCGATGCCGGCGCCGCGTGCGGCGCCCTGCGAGCCGTCGGTGTTGTAAAGTTCTACAGTGGCTTGTGTCACAGTTGCGAAAGCCTCGGCGAACAACGGGCTCAGGAACATGTTGGCGTTGCCCGCCTTGACGGTAGTCAGTTGAATTCCCATGTCGCGCATAATGCCGAGTCCGTAGTTCAGCGCGAAGACGATTCCCTCCTGTGCGGCGCGCAGGAAGTGCGTCTGTTTGTGTATGTTGAAATTCCACCCGTGAACGGATGCGCCGATATTCCTGTTCTGAAGGGTTCGCTCGGCACCGTTGCCGTACGGCAGGATGACCAGACCGTCGGAGCCGACCGGCACCTGTGCGGCAAGCTCGTTCATCTGCTCGTAATCCAGTCCCTCGCCGGCGACGAAGTTATGCTTGAGCCAACTGTTTAAGATCCCCGTTCCGTTGAGGCACAACAAGACGCCGTACCGCGGAGTGTCCGCCGAATGGTTGACGTGAACGAACACGTTGACCCGCGAGCGCTGGTCGTAGTTTTTCCGGTCGCTGACTCCGTAGACCACGCCGGAAGTCCCCGCCGTGACGGCTATCTCGCCCGGTTGCAGGACACTAAGTGACAGCGCGTTATTCGGCTGATCGCCCGCACGGTAGCTTACCATTGTCCCGGCGGCGAGACCAAGCTCCTTCGCCGCATCTTTCGTCAGCTCGCCCTGGATGGAAAACGTTGGGAGCGTCTCGGCGAGAAGTTCGCTGGAGATACCATAGTTATCAAGCACGAATTGTGCCGGCCCATCGTCCTCGTAGTCCCACATTATCCCTTCGGACAAGCCGGAAGGCGTCGTTTTGATATCGCCCGTCATCTTCATCGCGATGTAGTCGCCGGGCAGCATGATTTTATGAATCTTCGAATAAACTTTCGGCTCGTTTTCGATCACCCATTTTAGTTTCGACGCCGTGAAGTTGCCGGGCAGGTTGAACAATCTCCTGAGGCACTTTTCCCGGCCGATATCCGTCGCCGCCTGCTCGCCGATCTGCACGGCCCTGCTGTCGCACCAGATTATCGAAGGCCTCAGAACTTCCTTGTTCTTGTCAACCACGACAAGCCCGTGCATTTGGTAGGAAATCCCGATTGCCGCGACATCGCCGGTGTTCAATCCCGCCTGTGACTCAATCTTATGAGTAGCGGCTTTTACATGCTCCCACCAGACGGCGGGATCCTGCTCAGCCCAGTCCAACTGCTTTGCGACAATCTCCAGTTCCCTGTCCGGCGAAGTCGCCGCCGCCAGCACCTTACCCGTCTCAGCATCCATAAGCGTCGCCTTGATCGACGAGCTTCCAACATCATATCCCAATAATAACGCCATTTATCTATCTCCTTACTGCTGCCGATTAATTCATTACCCATAATAATCATCGACTGCCGATTGTCAAGCTTCGGCGAATCTTTCATTCATATTGCCATTTAAGCAGCCAGGGGTCTTTTGTTCGTTTCTGGAAGGCTTTCAGTTCTTCTTTTAGTTCTTCGAGCACCTTGTTGTGTTTGGGATCGTCGGCGAGGTTTTTGACCTCGTGGGGGTCGTTTTGAAGGTCGTATAGTTCGAATTTCGGCCGGTGCAGATAGGCCTCGACGGTGCGTTTGCCGTAGTACTTTTTGCCGGCCTTAATCGTTGCCTGCCAGGTCGAGGCGGCCCATAAATCGCTGGCGAACGGGTAATCAAGTCCGTGGGCGATATTCCAGATCAGCTTGTACCTGCGCTGCCGGACGACGCGCATCGGGTAATACATCGTAATCTCGTGGAACGTATGCGAGGCGTAAGTTACATCCCAGCCCTTCGGATGCTCCTGCTCAAGCACAGGCTTAAACGAGCGGCCCTGGAAGCTATTCTTGCCGGGCAGCGCACCGGCAAAATCGAGAATCGTTGGCGCCAGGTCCGCAAAGTTGACCAGCGCATCACACGCGATGCCCTTTTTCTTTTGGCCGGGGCTTCGCACGATGCACGGCAGGTTCATCCCCGGCTCGTAAAGCGTCGTTTTCGCCCCCGGGAAAGCGACGCCGTTGTCGGAGATGTAAATGACAATTGTATTATCATATTTGCCGGATTCCCTGAGCACGTCGAGCAGCTTTCCAACGCCCTGGTCGACGCGTGAGATGGCTTGGTAGTACTGCGCCAGTTCGGCGCGGCACTCTGGTGTATCGGGCAGGAAAGGCGGCACGACAACATCCTTCGGGTCGTATCTGACCTCTTTGATGCCGGGATAGCCTCCCTTGGCTTTGTTGCCGAACCGGTCGGGTTTGCCGGGCAGCTCGTTCGCAACCCCGCCCCCGCGGTGCGGGTCGCTCATGCAGAAGTACAAGAAGAACGGCTTGCCGTCGTTTGCATTGACGAAATCCCGGCAGTTCTGCGCCATCTGGACGGGGCTGCGGCTGTTGCCCGGCAGCGCGACATCGAATTTGTAAACGCTCTCAGGCGCGACGTGGTACTTGCCGATTCGTCCGGTTCGATAGCCGGCTTCGGTCAGCATGACCGGCAGCGTCTTGATGTTCTCGAAGGAGATAAAATGGTGGTAGCTGTGCTGGTGCCCGTATTGGCCGTTGGCGTGATTGTACATGCCGGACAAGATTACCGACCGGCTGGCGCTGCAGCTTGCCGAGGTGCAGAAGGCGTTCGTGAAGCGCACGCCCTCGGCGGCAAGTGCGTCAAGGTTCGTCGTCTTGATGACCGGGTTGCCGTAGCAGCCGAGCGTCTCAAGTCCATGGTCATCACTGACAATCAGAACGACATTCGGTCTGTTGTTCTCACGGGCGGATGTTTGCTGCGAAATGAACGCTGTCCCGGCAATGGCCGATGCACCTGTTGCACAAACCTTCATGAATTCACGCCGGTTAATAGATTTACCTTTCATAATTCTTGTCTCCAACATTATTTTCGTTTGAATTCTGCAATGTATCTCAGGCCCTCAATTCAACGCCTGCCAAAACCTCAAGCTCCCATGCAGTAAGTTCGTCCTGAAGCGTTCTGACCATCTCCGGTTTCGCCCCGGCAAGATTATTCTTTTCGCCGAGGTCCTCATCGAGATTATAGAGTTTCACGTTTTTGCCCTGAATCAAGAGCTTCCAGGGACCTTTGCGGACAGCTTTTTGTTTTCTGTAGCGCCAGAACAGTGTGCGCTTAGGCAGTTTTTTCTCTTCGGTCAGCATTCCCAGCAGATTGACCCCGTCGAGCTTAAGTCCCGCCGGAAGTTTTGCCTGTGCGATTGTAGCCATAGTAGCAAACATATCCATCCCCAGCGTGGTTTGGCTTGTTACTGAGCCGGGTTTTATCCTGCCGGGCCAGTACGCCAC
>DQCG01000650.1 GCA_003533825.1 Phycisphaerales bacterium | reverse complement strand
GGAGTTATAGCCGGCTCCAGCGCTCGAGCAGTGCTCGAATATGCCGGTGTGCAGGATGTCCTTACAAAAGTTTACGGAAGCACTTCTGCTAAAAATGTTGTCAAGGCTACACTTGAAGGCTTGCTGAGATTACGCAGCAAAGAAATGGTCGAATCTCTTCGTGGTGTAGCAGTAAAGGTTTAATTAATACCGATTGAAAGTTGGTTGGTTTGAATGTTGAATCATGAAATAACTTCGATTGCAGGCAAGCATACACATCGTCGCCGTGTTGGCAGGGGCTCTGGCAGCGGTCATGGCAAGACTTGTGGCCGAGGCCATAAAGGTGCCGGCAGCAGGGCCGGTTCGACTTCGGTCACGCTCTATGAGGGCGGTCAGATGCCTTTATTTCGCCGACTGCCTAAACGCGGCTTTAGTAATTACAAATTCGCAACACGCTGCGAAATTGTCAACGTATGCCAGCTTGAAAGATTTGAGGATGGTGCCACAATTGGTGTAGAGCAGTTATCCCTCGCCGGATTGATTGACAACAATAAAAGCAAAGTCAAGATTCTCGGCAAAGGAGACCTGACGAAAAAGCTTCAGGTAACAGCTCACAAATTCAGTAAAAATGCCGAACAGAAAATCACCGCTTCAGGCGGGATAGCAAATTCGATTTGATTCTTGTACGCATGCCGTATCATGCGAGATGGAACGCAAAATATAATATACGGGATATGAAATAATGCTTGGAACAGTGGTCAATATATTCAGAGTTCAGGACCTGCGCAACAAGATTCTTTTTACGTTGGCGCTGCTGATCATATACAGGATTGGTTTCCATATACCTGTTCCCGGTTTTGATCCTGCCGCGATCGAAAGGATTGCAGGTTCGAGGGGCTCGGAGAGTCCGTTAGGCAGAGCTGCCGAATATATGCAGATGTTCACCGGCGGAAACCTGAATAAGAGCAGTTTGTTCGGCCTGGGGATTATGCCCTATATTACAGCATCAATTATCCTTATGCTGCTGGGTGAGGTCATACCCGCTTTGAAGAAGCTGCGGCAGGAAGGCCAAACGGGCCATAAAAAGATACAGGAATATACGCGCTACCTGACTGTGCTTATATGCCTTGTTCAATCGGTAATGTTTATGAAATTATTGGGAGGGGAAGGGGGAGGATTAACCTATGCCGGCATGTACCGCAAGGCCCTGTTGATGGGTGTTGTCGGTATGACGGCCGGGACCATTTTTCTGATGTGGCTCGGTGAGCAGATTGATGAGTATGGAATAGGCAACGGTATCAGCCTGATCATCATGGCCGGTATTGTCTCCAGAATGCCATGGGCAATCTGGAAGCTCTGGCAGGATGTGGATTTGAGAGTCGGTGCAGGGCCCGGCAGCGTAGGTCCGGCAAAAATCATGTTCCTGATAGCGGCGTTCGTATTTGTTGTTGCCGGTGCCATACTAATCACCCAAGGCCAGCGCCGAATACCGATCCAGCAGGCAAAACAGATGCGAGGGCGCAAGATGTACGGCGGTCAGAGGCATTATTTGCCGCTTCGTGTCAATCACGGCGGTGTGATGCCGATAATTTTCGCATCGAGCTTTATGATTTTCCCGCCGTTAATACTTGGGCAATTAGGGAGAATTCCAAGTTTAGGTGATTCAATAATTCTTCAGACTATTTACGATGCTTTGAGCTTCCGTGCTTATACCTATAATGTCCTGTATATGCTGTTGATATTTTTATTCGCTTATTTTTGGGTCACGGTACAATTTCAGCCAAAGGAAATGGCAAAAAATCTTCGGGATTCCGGAAGCTTCATCCCGGGACTTCGACCGGGACGAAGAACCGCGGACTACCTGGAAACGGTAATGACCAGGATTACGTATTTTGGAGCCTCATTCCTGGCGATAATTGCTATTGTACCGTCGCTTATTATAGTGCTGCTCGGGATTGAACCGAGCGTAGCTAATTTTCTGGGCGGTACCGGTTTGTTGATTGTCGTCAGTGTCTCGCTCGATCTGGTTCAGAAAATAGAGGCCAATCTCTTGATGCGCAGCTATGATGGTTTCAGCGGATCCGGCAGAATCAAAGGAGCGTATGCATGAAAGTAGTTTTATTGGGTGCTCCCGGTGCAGGTAAGGGAACTCAGTGTAAAAACATTGTAGCCCGGTATAGCCTGCTCCATTTATCCAGTGGAGATATATTACGGCAGGAAAGGGCCGAAAGTACCGAGTTAGGGAAAAAGGCTCAAAGTTACATGGATTCGGGTGCCCTTGTGCCGGATGAAATTATAATTGAGATGATGGCCAAAGCGATAGAAAAGGCCCCTGCTGACGGTTTTATACTGGATGGTTTTCCCAGAACGGTCAATCAGGCGGTCGAGCTTGATAAAGCTTTGGTTGCAGGCGGGCAGCAAATAGATGCCGTCTTGAATCTTGAGATAGATGATAACGTAGTATCAAGACGTATTACCGGAAGAAGAAGTTGTCCTCAGTGCGGTGCGGTTTACCACATTGAAAACTTGAAGCCGAAAACTGAAGGTATATGTGATAACGATGGTACTGAGCTTGTTCAAAGGTCTGACGATACTCAGGAAGTATTGAGTAATCGTCTTGACGCATACCACCGGCAAACTGAGCTGTTGGTGGATTATTATAAGAAAAACGGCACTGTCTATGACTTCGATGCTGACAGGGATCCCGACGATGTAGGGGCTTCTATATTTGAGAAACTGGATGCCCTTGTTAAAATGTGAGGTGCTGACTCTGTATCGAATTACGTGGTGCGAATGATGAGATATGAAATTCGATGGCTATAACGCTTCGCAGTCGTAGGGAAATTGAGTTAATGCGCAAGGCAGGTGCCGTTGTAGCAGGTGTTCTTTTAAAACTAAAGGAGATTGCAGAGCCTGGAATGACTACCGCCTGGCTTGATAGCATAGCTCTGCAAATGGTCGCTGACGCCGGAGCGGAGGCGTTATTTAAAGGTGTCCGCAGTCCGGCGGCAAGAATCCCGTTTCCAGGCGCAATTTGTGCCTCGATCAACGAACAAGTCGTTCACGGGATTCCGTCAGAGGATACAAAGCTCAAAAACGGCG
Source organism: Phycisphaerales bacterium (assembly GCA_003533825.1). Lineage (GTDB taxonomy): Bacteria > Planctomycetota > Phycisphaerae > Sedimentisphaerales > Anaerobacaceae > JAFGPJ01. The sequence goes on along the minus strand of DQCG01000650.1, from coordinate 4,726 downwards.
ATATCCTCAGTATTGATTTTGGCGTCAGGCTTAACGGCTATTGTGCAGATTCGGCGGTTACGGTTGCCATTGGTGGAATTTCCGAGGGCAAACGCAGGCTAATGGATGTAACGAAACGTGTTCTTGATATAGCAATAGAGAAATCTGCACCGGCGGTTAGGTGGAGCCAGGTAGCTGCTGAAATGCAGCGGTGCGCCGAATCCGCCGGATTTTCAGTAGTGAAAGACTTTGTTGGGCACGGTATCGGCAGGAAAATGCATGAAGAGCCGAGAGTGCCTAACTTTGTCAGCAATGACTTGCTGGTAAATGATATCGTTTTGGCCGAGGGAATGGTTTTGGCGGTTGAGCCGATGGTTAATACCGGCTCCAGCGCCGTGCGAACCCTCAAGAACGGATGGACAGTAGTAACAAGAGACGGGAAATCCTCGGCTCATTTTGAACATACAATTGTGATAGTAGAAAATGGTTGTGAAGTATTAACCGTAAACGGATAATGACAAAGGGCTCTAACGAATAAAAAGTCACGGGTTGGCCTATGGCAAAGAAGGAAACAATAAGATTGCAAGCCAAAGTGACTGATGCTTTGCCGAATGCAATGTTTAGAGTTGAACTGGAGAACGGCCACAAGGTACTGGCGCATGTTTCGGGCAAGATGCGCATGAATTTTATCAGGATTTTGCCGGGTGACACGGTTATGGTTGAGATGTCGCCGTATGACTTAAATAGAGGCCGAATAGTACTCCGGCATTAGTTTCGGCTGATTTTAGGCGAATCGCAGCCGTGGTCGGCCGTGAACTATGATCGTAAATGCAGGAATAAAAATGAAAGTTAGAACTTCTGTAAAACGTATATGTGAGAATTGTAAGATTGTTCGTCGCAAAGGCGTCGTGCGGGTGATTTGTTCAAATCCGCGACATAAGCAACGCCAGGGTTAATTGACAAACGATGATTGATAAATGATGATTGATGATTCGATAAATATGGGATCTGTAATCAATATTAAAGAGGAGTTTATATGCCGCGTATAGTTGGTGTTGATATTCCCAATGACAAATCAATATGGATTTCGCTAACCTATGTTGTTGGTATTGGTAAATACACATCGGGGCAGATATTAAAAGAGGCTGGAATCGATAAAGCTACAAAGGCCGGCAAGCTCAGCGAAGATGAGCTTAGCCAAATAACCCAGATTATCGACCGCAGTTATATCGTGGAAGGTCAGCTTCGCAGGCAGGTTAGTCAAAATATAGCTCGCCTGCGGGATATAAATTGTTACAAGGGCATTCGCCACAGACGGGGTTTGCCTGTTCACGGCCAGTGCACGCAAAGTAACGCGCGCACTCGCAAGGGGCCGAGAAAAACCGTTGCCGGCAAGAAAGGTGTGAAGGAAAAACGTTAAAATTCAGTTATTTTGGATAAATACGCAATACAGGAATAATAATGGCAAAAAGGGTAAAGCGAAAAGTTCGAAAAAATGTCGTCCGGGCTATTGTGCATATAAGAGCGACATTTAACAATACATTGATTACGATTACAGATATGGATGGTAATACCGTTTGTGCCGGTTCAGCAGGCTGCGTTGGTTTCAAAGGCTCTCGTAAAAGTACACCTTTTGCTGCTCAAAGGGCGGCGCAACGCTGTGCAAATACTGCTATGCGTAATGGCGTACGTGAGGTTGAAATCAGGGTCAAGGGGCCTGGTTCGGGTCGTGAATCTGCCATTTCGGCATTGCAGCAGGCGGGATTGCGTATCGCTTCAATAGAAGATGTTACCCCGCTGCCGCACAATGGTTGTAGACCACCGAAGCGAAGAAGAGTGTAAAGCCTGTGCCAAACAACTTTTTTGGGAATGAATAAAAAAAATGGGACGTTATTTGGGTTCATCGTGTAAAAACTGTCGCCGTGAAGGAATGAAGCTTATGCTTAAGGGCATAAGATGTGAGACGGCTAAATGTCCGGTCGAGAAAAAACAGCGTAACCTGGCTCCTGGAATGCACGGATGGCGCAGAGGCAGGATAAGTGAATACGGGGTCCGCCTGCGCGAAAAGCAAAAAGTCAAGAGATACTACGGGCTTCTGGAACGGCAATTTATGAGGTATTTCCACCAGGCCGAGCGGATAAAGGGCAATACCGGCGAGACGCTGCTGCAACTGCTGGAAAGACGTTTGGATAATGTCGTATACAAGTTGAATTTTGCACCGTCGCGCAAAGCCGCGAGGCAACTGATTGCTCATGGCCATATCTATGTTAACGGACGCAAGGTCAATATAAGCGATTATACTGCGAAAATCGGTGACAAGATAACAGTCAAAAGTTCAGGAAAAAGCCTTAAAAAAATAAAAGAGCAGTTGGGAACCAATCCGAATTTTACAACACAGAGTTGGTTACAGTTGGCCAGAGAAAAATCCGAAGCTACCGTTGTTGCATTGCCCACTCGAGATGATATTCAGATTCCCGTTGAGGAGCAGTTGGTTGTGGAGTTCTGCTCAAGATAAATACAAAGTAATTTTAATCTTTTTATTAAAATTCAGCGAAAGTGTGGTTTTTTAAGTATTGAGTTTAGAGCAGACCCTGTTGACTCAAAGACTTATATAGGAGACCTATATGAGAGTTACATGGCGTGGTTTGGAGTTGCCGACTCGTGTTGAACGAGACACGATGATATCGAGTGATAAGTATGGCCGATTCTACATTGAGCCTTTTGAACGTGGTTTCGGCACAACTATTGGTAATAGCCTCAGACGCATATTACTTTCCTCATTGGAAGGCAGTGCCGTAACATCGATCAAAATAGAGGGCGTCGACCATGAATTCAGCTCGGTAAAAGGAGTAATGGAGGATGTTACTGATATCGTCTTGAATATCAAGAGTCTTGTTATTCGGCTTCATGAAGATGGGCCGAGAACAATGAGTGTTTCGGCAAACAAAGCTGGTGTTATAACGGCAAATGATATAGTTACCGACCCAAGCATTGAAGTGATTAACAAAGATTTGGTCCTGGTTACTTTGACGGAAAAAGTTAATTTTGAAATGGAAATGGTAGTCGAGAACGGACGTGGCTACGTACCGGCATCCGAGCGAATAGCTGCTGCAGACAGGTTCGACCAGGAAGTTGGCAGGATAATGCTCGATACCGTATATTCACCGGTGACAAGAGTGCGCTACGCAACGGAAAATACCCGTGTAGGCCAGCGAACCAATTATGACAAGCTGATTTTGGAGATTTGGACGAATGGAACGATTGCGCCTGAAATGGCGCTCGTGGAGGCCGCAAAAATCCTGCGCAAGCACGTCAATCCGTTCGTGCAGTATTTCGAGCTTGGAGAAGATACCGTTGCCGCCTCTAAGATTGCAGAAGAAGAGACGGAAGAACAAGCTGTGGATGAAGAATTAGCCCAAAAACTGAGCATGCCGATGCAGGAATTAGAACTATCGGTACGAGCAAACAACTGTCTTGAGTCGGCAAAAACCGAAACGGTTGGACAGTTGGTGAAAATGACAGAAGCCGATTTGCTGAAGATTAGAAGCTTCGGCAAAACCTCTCTTCGGGAAATCAAGAGAAAACTTGCCGACATTGGCCTGTCATTGGGAATGACAGATGTATAGATATAAGAGGAGTTTAGGTATATGCGTCACAGAGTAGCAGGACGTCGGTTGGGTCGAACAATGGAGCATCGGCTGGCTATGAGGCGAAATATGGTTGCTTCGCTCATCCAGCATGAAACGATTTCGACCACTATAGAAAAAGCCAAAGAGGTAAAACCCTTTGCCGAGAAGTTAATCACGCTGGCCAAAAAAGGAACGCTTGCAGCCAGACGTCAGGCCATTGCTCTGCTTGGAAATCGCGACATCATAGATTATGAGGACGGCAATGCCGTTCGAAAAGGTACCGTCGTCGGAAAATTGTTCAGCGAGCTTGGTCCAAGATACCTCGACAGGCCGGGCGGTTATACGAGAATCATCCGGCTATCCTTGAGAAGGCTGGGTGATAACGGCCAGCTTGTCCTGCTGCAGCTCATCGGCGCAGAAGAGACTGTAAAAAAGCAGAAAAAGAAACGCTCACGAAAGAAGGTAAAAGAAGCTGTAAAGGTCAAGGAGATTGCCGAGGACGAAAAGCCGGTCGAGATCGAAGATACCGGGCAGGCGGAGCAAGCGGCGGATATCGAAAATGATGAAAAAAGTGCCGGCCGGGAGCAGTAGTCTTTCTTTTGCAGGATGACCCTATGACAAGTGCGGATGATTGCCTCTTCTGTAAAATGGTAGCCGGGCAAATTCCGGTTACGAAGATTTACGAAGATGAAATTGTCCTCTCATTTTTGGATATCGGCCCGATAAGCGATGGTCATACTTTGGTGATTCCAAAGCAGCACTTTGAAAAATTACACGATTGTCCTGCCGAGGTTTTAGGCCGGATATTTTCATGTCTCGGTAAGATTGCCGGTGCCGTAACGGCTGCGGTGGATTCTGACGGCTATAATGTTTTGTGCAATAATGGCAGGGCGGCCGACCAGCTTATCGAGCATTTACATTTTCATATAATCCCTCGAAATACCGGCGATAGATTGTTCAGCCGGTGGCCTTCTTATAAATATAAGGAAGGTAAGATCGAAGAAATCGCCGGAGCGATTCGTGAGAATTTATAAATTTATTCAGTTTTTCTTGATAAGAAGTAATTTTTGTAGTATATATAAATAATGACCGCGGGGTAGAGCAGTCTGGTAGCTCGT
>DQCG01000226.1 GCA_003533825.1 Phycisphaerales bacterium | reverse complement strand
TGGCAAAAACCTGAGCTCCAATCTCGTAACGTTGCCGGCCACGGTTCTGCGTTGCGGTGATAGTCGCCGCGCCGGTGAGTAATTCGTCGGCGGGCTCCATTTCCCAGAACGGCAAGTTCTCTTCCATGAACCGGCGGGCATACCATACGTAGTCCCACAGCTTGTCGCGTTCGGGAGTCTTGAAACTGTCCGTCTTAAGCAGGTCACCGAGAATGAATTCAATGTTGCCTCCCGACAGATATGTGGGCCAAAGCTTTTCCTTGCGCCACCGCTTGGCGTCGTCGACGGGGATATGTCCTTTCTCCTGGCCCTTGTCGATCGTGAACTCATCCATCGAGACCGGCAGCGGCCGTCCGGCCTTGGCCGTGGCCTCGCGGAACTGCTCGGTCAGCGAGTCGATTTTCCTTTGGCCAAGTTGAATCGAGGTTAGACTGAACCGTTCGTCGCCGAAGGTGAACTGGAGTGCTTCGATGGGGTCACGGGCCGAATGAACCGTGATTGGGTGGTCGTACGGATCGACCGCCTTCACGTAGTCGGCAAATCGGCGAACCCGATCGTGTCCAAGGTCAAAACCAATATTATACTCTTCGCACAGGTTCCACTCCAGCGCGAGATGATGGCCGAAACGAGCAATCAGCTCACGGTAGTAGAGCTTGCGTTCCGTATCCAACTCGCCGTTGTCAAGCTCTTGCTTGTTCGGCTTCTCGGCTTCGTTGAGCACAAAGTGCAACAAGATGCCCTTGCGCTGGGCGTGGGCGAACACGGTTTCCCACTGGTTCAGCTTGCTGATATCGAAATGCAGGTTGTCGTTTCTTGGGCTGCCTTTTGGGTTGGGAGAGCCCACCCACGGCCAAACATCGCCCCCGTCGCCACCGATGTTCATCGTCAGAAAATAGATGCTGTTAACACGCTTTGCGGCCAGATAGTTCAATATCCCAATGATTGCCCGGCCTTTCCCTGCATCCCAGTCCGGATCGCCCGGCCGCCAGTCTTCGGCGTGGGCTGCATATCGGTGGCTGGGCGGGGTGTTGTCAAAGCCGTCATAGGCAAGCAGGTTCTCCGGACTGTCCGTGCCGCCGCGAATCCAGTACGGACCGTCCTTAAACTTAAGATAGTGTTTGCCGACGTACTCAAGACGACCCCATTTCAAATAGCCCGGTGCTTTGGGATTGCGCGGGGCCACTTCGAACGAATCAGCCTTGCCGTCAAGAGCTATCGGCTTTCCTTCGTTCGGATCAAGACTGATCGCGACCTTATCGCCTTGCCGAAACGACGTTTTGTAGTGCCACGTGCCGCTCTGATCAGGCGTGAACCGAACTCGCCATACGTTCCCGCTTCCGTCACCGTATCCATCGCCGTCGAAGAAACCCGCTACGTTATACTTCTGACCGGACGGGCCTCTGAAAGTGACCTGCAGCCGGTAATCAAGAAACGGATTAGGATCGTCATCGGTTTCGCTCGCTGCCGGGCCCCGAAAGTTGACCATAAGCGGGCGCCAAACGCGGCGATCGCCTTCGACGATGGGGTCGAGAATCGCTTCGCCGACTCGCTTGAAGAACTCGCTGTAGGTTTCGTTGGTGATTGGAAAGCCCCCGCTGCTTTTTCGCTCGTCCAGCCCTAGCCGCACGATTACCATGTTCCACGCAGGCAACACAAACAGATCGTTGTTGTTGTGTCCGCTACGTCCATAGGTCCCGTGCGGAGCGTGCTGCCACCGTAGCGTTCCATCCGGCCGTGTTCCGTTCGGCCACCAGTGATAGCCGTAGACGCCCGAGCCTTTTCGGTTGCTGGTCGGCAGGGCATCGGGAATCGATGGCGGAACTTGCACGCTCGTCGCGGTGTCAACCCACTCGGCGCTGATGAGTTGGTTTCCGTTCCAGCGGCCTCGGTTAAGAAACAGATGTCCGAACCGTGCTAAATCAATCGCGGTAATCTCGAGACCGCCCGTCCAGTTCAGCACTTTTCGCGTGGCGTCCGTCCGCCAGCCGACCTCTTGAATACCAATCGGGCCGAGGATTAGCCGTTGCAGTAGATCCGGCAACGACCGTCCGGCGATTTTCGTCAACACAAATCCATACTGTTGAGTCGCTTCGTCCCAATATTGGAACTTCGTGCCCGGGGCGAAAAAGGGTGGCAATGGATCGACCAGAGCGTTCTCGTCGCACCGGCCTTCAGCATCACAGTCGTACGAACCGCCGACGCCATCAATGCCCGAGGTCATCGTGGCCAGATGCCGCAACGTGACGGTTGGATAATGTTGAGCAAGTTTCGGATTGCAGTCCTTTGCCAGCGTGTCGAGTGTGCATTTGCCATCGTCGATCAGTAAACCGTGAGCTGTGCTGGTGAAGGCCTTGGTCACCGAATACACGCACTGCCGCCGGTTGGCCTGGTCGCCTTTCCATATGATCCGCCCATTACGGACAATCACCAGCCGCTTCACACCATCATGCGGTGCGTTCTTCTTGAGGAACTCGACAGCGGATTCAAGCTTCGCTGGATCCACGCCTTGCGCTTCCGGTGCGGTCTCTTCCCAGTCGATGCCTGGAAACGCGACTGAGTCGGCGGTTGTCTTCGTTCTCTGTCCTACATCCCCTGCCGCGCCACACTTCTTCTTGTGCGGGCCGTCCTTCACACTTGACAGAGTTGGCATGGTGGGCGGCGCGATCATCAGATCGTCGATAATCTTTGCCAGTTCGGCGCTGCCTTTTTTTAGTTTCAGATAGGCGTGATTGGAATCGGGCGATGCCAGCCAATCAGTCGCCCAGTTGCCATCCTGGTCTTGGTACATAACAGGCCAGCCCGTAGTACAGGCTAGCCAATAATCCCGCAATCCCCTGACGGCGAAAAGGACGGCGGACTGATCCCAACTGGCGTGATCGCGCCACTTATTATGCAGCGCCAGACGGTAGGCCTCCCGGACGGGATTGTCTTGGGCAGTATACTGCAACCTTTTGCCCGTAGGAAGCCGTACTCCAATATGCACATCCGACCACATGACGGGCGTGGGCCAGCGTTCTATAACCGCCTTGCCAGCCTTGGGCCCATCGTCATATCGCCCTTTCTGGCTTATATTCCATTCAGTGTGGCCGGGAGGATTGAAGTGACCGCCCATAATCGAGAGCAGCTTTACCTTCTTGCGAATCAAAGCAACGGCCTCTGGATCGTTCAGCAGGTCCAGAAGGTTCAGGTATGGCCCAACTGTAACGATGGTAGTGGATTGGTCGTTCTGTTTGGACAATATCGACTTATACAGAACTTTCGCCTGCGTTACATCTCTATGGTTCCAGTCGGTGACGTTGTGTTTGAACCGTGAAGTGTCCTTGGCAATCTTTTCGGCGTAACTACTCCGATTGTCATTATCGGTTCTCTTGCGAGCGCCAATCGGAAGGTCGCCCCGATGGTAATAGGTATTGATCGCATCAATAACGCCGACACTCCAGGCAGTAGAAGTGGAATGAACCACAGCGAGTATCTCGCATTCACCCTTATCCGCCAGAGCGTGAAGAACAGCCAGCGCTCCCGCATCGTCAAAATCGCTGTCCATGTCGGTGTCAAAAATAATCCGCGGCTTTGACGATAATGGCCCACACATCAGACACATCAAACCCATAGCAAAACCGATAACGATAAATCTGTTCAGCGTCATGGCATTACTCCTGTGTCGGCAAAGAGCCGGACTGTTCTATGTTTAGAGTGAATTCTCGCAAAATGGCGTATATGCATTGCCGTGAAAGTCTCCCGCGACAACCGAGATGGCTATAGATGCCAGGGGCTACGCAGGGGTTTGCTGAGCAGGCAGTTAGCTTCGTCGTTATTGATAAAGCACTCTTGGTCAGGGTCCCAGTGGAGTTTCTGTTTGAGTTTCATGGCTATGTTCGCCAGGTGGCAAACGCTGGCTGAACGATGACCGACTTCCACCGGCGCTATCGGGTCCCGACCCGATTTAATGGAATCAAGAAAATCACGCTTGTGGTCGCTGCTCTTGTGAAGATGGATTTCGTTCGGGCCGATTACTGTATCCTTCAGGGATTCTGGATTCGTGCGCAGCGAAGACCAGTCGGCATGGACCGAGCCTTCTGTGCCTTCGAAGCGTGCTGTGCCGCCTATACCGCCCGGCGTGCAGATCAGTTCCACATCATTGGCATACCTCGCCCGGAAATGAATTCGGCTGACCGTATCGAACAGACCCGTTTCCGGGAATTCACTGCCTAAATCCTCGATTTCCACCGGTCCCGTACGCTCGGTGCCCAGGCCCCACTGAACAATATCGAACATGTGTGCTCCGGTATTGGTCGTCTCGCCGCCCGAATAATCCTGGCTAAACCGAAAGGTGTAAAAACATCGGGATTTATGGTGAGGCGCCCACGGTGCCGGTCCCAGCCACAAATCATAATCAAATCCATCAGGCACCGGCGTTGGCTGCCAGGTATTGATGTCAGTGCGCAAACCATGCCGGCCCAGGCTGGTCAAAACTCGCTTGACCTGGCCGATGCGGCCGTTTCGCACAAGCTCACAGGCAAAACGCATAGTCTCTTTGGAACGGTGTTGGGTACCCGTCTGCAGGACCACTCCATAGCGGCGCACCGCTTCTACCATCGCACGGCCTTCGGCAATGGTTAGGCTCAACGGTTTCTGACAATAGATATGCTTTCCCGACCGGGCCGCCATTATTGTTGGAATTGCGTGCCAGTGGTCCGGGGTGGTGACCGATACGGCGTCGATGTCGTCGCGGGCCAGCAACTCGCGAAAATCATTGTATACATCACTACCTTTGTAGATTCCCGAGCGTTTCTTGCCTGCATAATATCTATCTACCCATTTGCGGGCCGGCTCGCGACCCAGAAACTGTGTGGCCGTCTTATAGCCATAACTGCCCCGGTTCACGTCACACACTGCGACAATCTGAGTATCGTCCTGATGCATCAGGCCATGAAGATCGACCTTCCCCATGTTGCCCGTGCCGATACAGCCGACATTGATCCGGTTACTGGGTGAGTTCACACCAAAGACCGAAGCTGGCACAATCCACGGAGCACTCAGTACCCCCGCGGTGGTAGCCCGCAAAAAATCCCGCCGTGTTACCTTGTTTGCTTTCTCTCTCATTTATTCTTCCTTGCTTTGAAAACCTGAGTTATCTATTATCCTCATTGCCGATCTGCCTTTTAGGTTTCAACAAAATTATCCCGCGATGCGAAGGCAGGTCGAAATATTGAACCAGCGTCTGCTTGTTTGAATGTTGGAAGGTGTCGTGAGTAAGAACCCGTGCCTTTGCCCTGCCCGGGACCGCCACACTCATGGCATCGGTTCTTGTAGGATTCACCACGGCCCAGCCGTCGTCAAATTCCCGCAAATACACATGATTCTTCCCGGCGTCAACACGTTGGAATTCGCTGCGGGCACGGCCGAGGTGGAGATACTTAGGATCGAACTCATCGAACCAGTAAAACTGACTGTAACCCCATACCGTGAAGTTCATATAGGCGTTGGGGCGAACGTCGTCGTAGCCCTGCAGGAAAGACGTTATGGCAAACCAGAGCACGTCCCAGGCCCTATTTCCCGAGGCGTCGCTGGCATCCATGCGACGCTTATCCTGAAACTCACTGATCACCGGGCCATGGACATTCATCAGAGCACGGATGTGTTCTAGCTTCCGCATCGTTTCGATCTCGTTAAGCCACTCTTGCTCGGACCAGAAGACGAAGTTACCCTTTTTCCCCAACGTACCCCAGGGATGCACAAAGGCACCCTCATTCATGGCCGCGAAGGGCGGATGTGGTTCCCGATCCAACTCAAGCCAGTCGTCACTCTGACGCGCCATAATCCCGAAATTCAGTACGAGGTCGTGGCCCCTATCGTGGAGCCAAGGCACAACCCAAATATAGAGCTGCTTGATGTGAGGCTTGTACAAATCTGGCTGATGCTTTCCCTCGCGCGTGTAGTCACTTGGCATATCGAGCTTGTCAGGATGACCATCAAGGTGCCACTGGCCCTGCCACGGTATCCGGTAGCCACAGTTGTCGGCAAATATCCCGTCGGCGCCTTCGCCCATCGACTGCGAGCCGGACCAGAGCTTGATGCTCGTTTGCTCCGCCCAGTATCGTTGCCAGTTCAGATTTGCCATGTTCATCAAACGTTCGTTCGGATACGGTCTGCCTTGGAGGTATCCGGTGTACTCTATACCTACGGCTGTCCAACGGTCTGCGCTGCCGACACCGTGGTTCTCTGTGAGCCACTTCCAGCCCTTCCCAACCTGACCCCAGGAGGCGACGTTGTAGATCGCCGGGCCATTCTTGTAAAGAAAGATCCTGATGTGTGGATTGAGGTGTTTGAGCCTCTGCCAGGTATTACCATCCGGAGATGCATGTACTCTGGCATGGGCCATGCTGGCGGACACGTCGATCAGATCGAAGCGAGCCGCTTCTACTGCCGGAGGCCAACCTTGCGTATTGCCGTATTTAACGGCAAACGTGGGGATAAACTTGCCCGGTGCAATAGGGGATTCTCGGCTGAAACCGGACGTGACGACAAGGAGCAGAGTCAGACCTACCCAGACAATAGTATTGGTGACGAACGTGAAGCAGCGCACCCGGTCATTCCTTTCTTTTTTAGGTTGTGTTAACCATCCTATTGAATACGTTTTCTTCCAGAGCTACTTTCTGTGTATTTGCTGCATCGCATCGGCTGCCTGGATGAAGTCTTCGTATGTTTGGAACTCGAATTCTTTGAGCACGTCGGCGACTTTAACGTCAGCCGAGCAGCTTTCGATGATAGTCCATTCTTCCTCATGGAAGGTCTTGATGCGAAGTCTGCGGCCGTATTTGGCCTGGACCTCATCGAAACGTTGACAGAAGGGCCAAGTGTGCAGAAACACCTTCTCCAGATTTACAAATGCGCAGACCCAGTCGTTCCAGCGACCGGTACTTGCCACCACCTCTCCGGAAATGTCGCAAATCTTGGATGTGTCTTTGTGGGTGCTGGATACGACTACAAATTTGTTCTGCCAAGCCTTGGCATTGACTGCCATGCCACCGGCAAACGCCGACGGCCAGAACACTATCTCCGCCCCTGCCTTACGCAAATTCTGCCAGCCGTCATGCCATTCCATATCAAAGCAGATCTGCGCGCCAATAACGCCAAAGTCGGTGCGAAATACCGGCGGTTTCAAAGCACCCGGCGTCACACCATTGTTCATTTCGCCGACAGTCGGATGGATCTTCCGGTATTCTCCGAGGAGCTTGCCCCTTCTATCGATAAACACCACTGAGTTATAGTAGTGGCCGTTCTCTTTCGTATAGACTGGACAGACTATGTAGCAATGATGTTTCCGAGCAAACTCGGCAAACGGTCGGGAAATATCCCCGATTGGTACTTCCGCGACCTTAGGAACCGGCGGCCGACCCGAAGAAAGATTGACAAATGGAAATACTTCCGGCAGACAGATAATATCCGGCTCATAGGAGACCACCTCTTGCATTCGACCGAGCATCTTCTTAATCATCTCCTCGTAGCTTCGCGCCTGCATTCCATTCTGAGAGATCGTGGCCACCCACACTTCCCGGGGCAGACGTTTCTCGCGTGGCCCTGATCTTATCCGAGTGATCGATGGGTCCGCAGTAGCTGTTGAATGAGCCCCGGCCCACACGTCCAGACTCAGTCCCATGGAAGTGCTTTGCAAGAACTTGCGTCGAGTAGATTGTTCAAGCTTCTTAGCCATAATTAATCTCCTCATCTTTTAGGATCATTGTCCGACCGACCGAAGCGGCTTGTCCTCCGGCGACAATCGTAACGTCGTTGCCCACGATTTTGCGTTGGGGTGATGGTCGCCGCCACGGTGAGCAAGTCGTCGGCTGGCTCCATCACATCAAGGTCCTCGAGCGGACCGACCGGTCTCAGCGCGAATCGGATGCGGAAAGATGACAAGAAGGGCAGCGGTAAAGGGGCCGCCCGATTCTCAACGGGGCGTACGATTCTCGAACCAACCGAGAAAGCCGCCGCCGTGGCCGGCGTAGGCGAAATCTTGATCTCCGTCGCTGTCCATGTCACCATAAGCCATTTCACCGCAATAGAAGCCGTGACTAGGCTTGAAACCGCTCACGCTGGTGACACCTAACACATGCTCAATCCACAGAACCCGGCCTCGAACCCGCCGGAATTCGTACCACCGGAACCGCTGAGTGTTGTCCCTCTTGTCCACGCCTCCGACAATCAAGTCTTCGTCACCGTCGCCGTCTACATCGACCAGTTCGCAGTTGTGCCCACCGATGATGTCGTTGTTGTTGTCTTGCACGTCGAATTCGTGGAAGCGGTACCCGGAATCGGTTCGCTCGCACCATCCGAAATCGCCCCTGCTGTACCCCTCTCCGGTTCCGACGAAATCCACGTCCCCGTCATCGTCAAGGTCGCGGGCAAACGCCTTTGTGAAATTCGCGTCAACAACGAAATGTCTCTGCCAAGTATCTGTTTGGCTCATGCGCAGAGGATGCTCGTACCATATTATTCCCTTGCCACCGTCCTCTTCCTTGGCAATCACGATGTCCTCCAGACCGTCTCTGTTCACATCGTAGAACGACATATAGTGGGTGAGCCCGTCCCCACCGGTGATCATGTGATATGGCCAGCGTTTCTGGGCGGCCTCTCCCGTCGGAATGCGTTTGACAAGAATCTTGCCGGACCAGCTATCCATCAAGAGCAGATCCATGCGTCCGTCGCCGTCTATATCTCGCAGGCGAATATCGTGGCCGTTCTTCAGGTCACAGCCGTAATCGTAGCACTCGCGCCAGGGCTGCGTCGGGTCGTCGGGGCACCGATACCAATGATTGAAATTGCTGTGGGGCTGGTATCCCTGGCCGATGAGGTCGTTCCGTCCATCCCCATCCACATCGAACATCACGAAACGATACACGCGGCTGTTGACACCGAATGATTCCTTGTCGACAATAATATGTTCGCCTTGGAAGCCTGGCCCCGGGTACCAGGCCACATAGGGATGGACAAACCCTGGCTTGTTCATCCAGGCGATATGACTAGCTATCAAGTCCACGTGTCCATCACCGTTCACATCGTGAAGCCACACCATGCTCGGCACCGTGTTTCCCTCGGTTCCCGGCCGCGGTGGTTTGATCACATGAATTGCGAAACTCGGACAGGCGGTCCTGCTTTCTTTGATGCGGATGTTGCGGAATCGGACCTCCATCGGCCCGCCTTTGTGGATCTGCAGGGCGACAAGTCCGCAGCGAGGAATGGTCTTATCAGCCTCGACA
>DQCG01000445.1 GCA_003533825.1 Phycisphaerales bacterium | reverse complement strand
ATTATCAAAAAGGCTAAATATGTTAATGCGGCGACGGTCGAGTTTCTTCTGGACAAGAACAAAGATTTTTACTTCATCGAAGCGAATACGCGGATCCAGGTCGAGCATCCTGTTACCGAGATGGTCACAGGCCACGATCTGATTAAGTGGCAATTGAAAGTAGCCGCCGGACTGCCTATGAAATTGAGCCAGAGGAGTATCAAACATACCGGCGTTGCAATTGAGTGCCGGATAAATGCCGAGGATCCCGAAAGGGATTTTGCCCCTTCGCCCGGCACTATTACCAGGTATGTCCCGCCCGGCGGTCCCGGCGTCAGGGTGGATACGCACGTACATCAGGGCTGGGTGGTCTCGCCAAGCTACGATTCGATGATTGCCAAGCTCATCGTCCATAAACCGACGCGGAGCGAAGCTATTGCGACAATGAAAAGAGCCCTGCGGGAATTTGTCATCGAGCCGATCAAAACGACCATCCCCGCCTGCCTGGAAATCCTCTCACACAATCTCTTCGTTAAAAATAAAGTCGATACCGGCTTCGTCGAACGAAATTTTTAGTCTCGTCGTTCGGATTTCGCATCTTACTTGATATCATTATTTTTTCTGGTTTCTTGCTTTGTACGTGTTTTGCCGACCTCTTGTATTTGCGACCATCCCCAAAACCTGTGGCTTTGAGGCTGCCACCCGTTTTCCATCAATTCTATTGGGTGGCAGCCTCATCCCGATTGTCATTATCGGGATGGGGATGGCTCTTCCCTGGCTAAACACCTACCCTGCTTTTGCAGGAATAGCATAGCCGGTATCAGGAGTTACGAGAGACGAATCATTTTTCCAGCGCGGTTAAATCTTCGTAGGTTTCGCGTTTTCTGATAACTGAGAAATTTTCGCCGTCAACGAGGACTTCGACGGCCCGGCCGCGGGCGTTGTAATTGCTGCTCATCGTGAAACCATACGCGCCGGCGGTAAAGACCGAGAGCAGGTCACCGCGTTTTGTCGGCGGCAGGATTCTGTCCTTTGCGAAGAAGTCCGCGCCTTCGCAGATTGGGCCGACGACGTCAACGACTTCGGCACCGTCCATCTGTAAGTCTTTGTTGCGTTTTTCGGGCACAAACTTGTCGTCCACTTTCGCGGGCCAGATGAAATGGAACGCATCATACAAAGACGGGCGAATCAAATCGTTCATTCCCGCATCGACAATGACGAACTTTTTGCTGCCTCCGCGTTTGATATAAAGGACGCGGGTGAGCATTATCCCGGCGTTAGCACAGATGCTCTTGCCCGGCTCAAGAATCAGCTTTATTTTTTTATCTTTCAACAGCGGGACAATCCCCGCCGCATATTCGGTAGCGGAAGGCACGCTGCCGGACTCGTAGTCGGCTCCGTAGCCGCCGCCCAGGTCGAGAGCTTCGACTGTGTGGCCCTGACCGCGGAGCCGGTCAACGAGCGGCAGGATTTTTTCCACGGCTTCTACATACGGGTCAATTTTCTTGCCGCCGGTGCCCAGATGCACATGCACCGCGCAAAGATTCACTGCCGGATTGTCCCCGTAATCGGCAAAGACTTTCACGGCTCTTTCGATATCGACGCCGAATTTTGTTTCTTTCTTACCCGTTCTCAGAAAGGCGTGGGTTTTATAATCGACGTCGGGATTGACACGCAAGGCGACCTTGGGCCGCTTGCCTTGTTGACCGGCCAGTCGAATGAGGTTTTCCAGCTCTGCTTCCGATTCGATGTTGAAATAGCCAATATCGGCGTCTAAAGCTTCCTGTATTTCGGGATCGGTTTTGCCGACACCGGCAAAGACCGTTTGTGACGGATCGCCGCCGGCCTGCAGCACGCGGTACAATTCTCCGCCGCTTACGATATCAAACCCGCTGCCCGCCTCGGCCATGAACTTGAGGATATTGATATTGCCGCAGGCCTTGACCGAATAGCATATCGTCGTATCGAGCCGGCTGTAAGCCCGCTGAATTTTTAGCAGGTGGTCCTTGAAAGTTGCTTTGCTGTATATGTAAACCGGCGTTCCGACCTGGTCGGCGATGTTCTCAATGCTCACGTTTTCAGCGAATAGTGTACCATTTTTGTAATTGAAATAATCCATATTTTTACTCTATTTGTGAATCATTCTGATAAATCATAGACTTCTGTATTGTTTTCGACAAACAGTATAAGGATTTTAGCGTCGATTGCAAGGAGGTGGTTGGTCCCGGGGAGTGGAGATGAAATCCAGGTTCGAGATGCAAAAAAAATGGAAGGTTCTGCTTCAGCGAGAGAACCTTCCATCTTTCACGTGACCGGCTTTAGCCGGCAGCCCGCCGACATCCATAAGGATAAGCAGGCTTGTGACTAAATTGCTACGCTATCTTTTCTTTTTCTTCTTGGCTTTCTTCTTAGCTTTCTTCTTAGGTGCTTTCTTCTTAGCTTTCTTCTTCGGTGCTTTCTTCTTAGCTTTCTTCTTTGTTGCTTTCTTCTTAGCTTTCTTCTTTGTTACTTTCTTCTTAGCTTTTTTCTTCGCCATTATTTTGTCACCTCCTTTTGGCTGACTAAAATCCTTTTATGTTTTATGGCTTACATCACAATACTTGTTAACATTAAAAAACTTTACCAATAAATTACACAAAAAAATAAAAAATTTTAACTATTTTTTTATCGTCTAAAACTTTAACAATACTTGACTAAAATTTTTGTCATCAATGTTTTACATAACCTCACAAATTTTCTACTATACAGTTTATTGGCTGAAAGCAAAATTACACTTTAAAAATTTTATAGTTTGTCGACCCTTTTTTATTGATTGAGATTTTGCAATTTCTTCTATACTATTTCTTTTTATAATACACAGTTTGGTTGTTAGATTTATATGGTGAAAAGAAAAATAGCTCTGTTCGGCGGCACGTTCGATCCGATTCATCTCGGTCATACGACGGTCGCCGCCGATGCGATTGCGCATATCGGCGCAGAAAAAATAGTTTTTATTCCCGCAAAGCGCTCACCGCTGAAAGGCTTCTTGCCGAAGGCAAATGATGATCATCGATTGAACATGATATCTCTCGCAATCGCCGGTGAAAAGAATTTCGAGGTCAGTGACTACGAATTGAAAAGACCGGCTCCGAGCTACACACTTGCAACGATACGAAAGTTCCGGTCGGACTACGGCAGCGAGACTTCAATCTATTGGCTCATTGGCGCCGATGGTGTCGATGACCTGGTATACTGGTACAAAATTGACGAGCTGATCGATGCCTGCAATTTGGCGACGATGTACAGGGCCGGCTGCGAGCCTCCCGACTATAGTAAATTCGAAAAAGCCTGGGGCCGCGGGCGTATCGAAAAACTTCAGCGAAACATTATCCAGACACCTCTGGTGGATATAAGCAGCACGGAAATACGCAATATAATAGCCTCAGGGGGCGATACGGCCAAAATGCTGCAACAGGCCGTCGCCGACTATATTCGCAAAAACGGCCTCTACCAATCGAAAGATACGGCAGGCGGCGGATAGCAGATTTTGTTGCTATTCAGCACTTTTTTCGACCGATTTAATGAGCCAGTCGCACCATTGAGCCATGCCGTCACCTCTCCTGGCAGAGATCGGAAAAATTTCAATCGCTTTATTAAGCCTGCGGGCATCGGCTTTGGCTCGTTCGATATCGAAATCAACCTGCCCTCCGTCGAGCAGGTCAATTTTATTTATTAACAGCACCTTGGACCTGGCAAAAATGGTGGGGTACTTGGCCGGCTTGTCGTCACCCTCCGGAACCGAAAGCACGACTATTTTTCCGCTCTCACCCAGCTCGAAGGCCGACGGGCAAACGAGGTTGCCCACGTTCTCTATCAGAATCAAATCCAAATCGTCGACGGGCAATTGTTTCAAGGCGTCGCTTATTTGTCTCGCCGACAAGTGGCATGATCCCTCGGTGTTTATCTGGACGACGGGCGCTTCGGTCGCCCTGATTCTCTCGGCGTCGATGTCGGTTTGAATGTCGCCCTCGATCACGCCGATTTTAATTTTGCCTTTCAATTCGTTTATCGTTCTTGCCAGAATCGTGGTCTTGCCGGAGCCGGGAGACGAAATAATATTCAGGCAAAGTTTTTTTTTCTTAGTAAAAAAAAGTAAGTTTTCGAGGGCATATTTTTCATTTTCACCCAGAATTTTTTTTCCGATATCAATTTTTTTCATAACGTGACTCCGTTTGAAATTCTATTTCTTCCAGTATCAAAGGCGCATCCGGCAGCAATTCGAAATCGTCTCCGCCGCACTTCGGACACTCCGGACGTGACAGCTCGACCTCAAGCTTTGCGTCACAATTCTTACATCGCGCCCGGATCGGCTTGTGCTCGACCTGAAGTTTCACACCTTCGCAAGGCGTATCTTTGGCAATCGCCTCGAAGGCAAAACGAAGCACTTCATCGTTGACAGGGTTGAGCATTCCGCAACTGATTTTTGCCGCAACGGGTTTAGCATTATTTTCCGCGGCTTGTTCCGCTATGATTGCCATCAGGCTCTGGGCCACCATCGTTTCGTGCATCAGCATATCCTCGGCAGCTCGCGCCCGTACGGCATTTGAACGATTCTTTTTCCGCCGATCCG
>DQCG01000468.1 GCA_003533825.1 Phycisphaerales bacterium | reverse complement strand
CAACGGCATTGGAAAGCGGCTGACTTGAATGATCCCAGAGAAGAAAGGTCTCTCTCTGATTGGAAATGCCACAGGTCTCGATCTTAGTCAGATCATGGGAAACCGCTTCGCGATACTGATCAAGACATTTCTTTACCGATGCAAGTACATTCTGATAGATATCCGGGGATTCCTGCTCCACAAATCCTGGCTGGGGAAAATAGGATTTCAGGGGCTGAGTAGCCTGCGCAACGATCCGGCCGTGAGTATCGAAAACAACTGTTTTTGTCGCACTTGTCCCTTGATCCACTGCCATTATAAAGGTTTCATTCATACTCATCTATCCTTTTGTAATACCCTCTAACAGAGTTACAGCGGTCCTGGCAAGCCCCGGGCCTGTAAGGCTGTAGTGTGCAAATATCTCCAACTGATTTCCGGTCACTGTATACTCATCCGGGATACCTGCAATCTTGAAGGGAATCTGCATGTTCGCCTCGGCGAGTATCGCGGCACAGGCTTCTCCCAATCCACCCGCCGTACGATGTTCTTCTACAGTCACAACCGCGTGACACTCCCCGGCTGCCCGTATCACGGCTTCTGTGTCTAAGGGCTTGATCGTGTGCATACTGACCAGACGACACGAATAACCCGACTGCTCCATTTCCTCAGCGGCTTTTAGCGCAGGATGCACGGTTTCACCGGTGGCAATAAAGGCGATGTCTTTGCCGTCACAAATCTGGAGCGATTTGCCGACTTCAAAGACAGTACCGGATGGATGTAGATGAGGCATGGGACGTTTGCCAAAGCGGATGTAGACCGGATGGGACATCTGCGCAGCGGCCTTTATGGCTTCGGTTGTTTCCAGGTTATCTGCAGGCACAATAATCGTGATATTGTTGATGGCCCGCAGCACGGCAATATCATGGATCGCGTGATGCGTAGAACCCAATGCGCCATAGCTTACACCAGCACTAATGCCGATAAGTTTGACGGGCCGATCTGAATAGCAAACATCATTTTTAATTTGTTCGAAGGCCCGGGCCGTTAAAAAGCTGGCCGGTGATACGGCATAAACAATTTTTCCAGCAGAGGCTAATCCTGCGGCCACACCAACCAGGTTCTGTTCGGCAATTCCTACCTCTATAAGCTGCTCAGGCACCGCAGCCGCATAGGGCGTCAGCTTTCCCGAGCCGCGAGAGTCACTGGTTACGGCCAGGACGTTTTTGTTCTCCCGTGCAAGCGCCAGCAGGGTTTCCGCAAAAACCTCCAGGTTAGATTTACCCAGTTCTGAACCCGGCGTAAAACTCATGATTTTATCTCCGCCAACCTTGCCTCCAATTCTTGTTGTGCCTGTTCGTATTGCCGGTCGTTAGGCACACCGTGATGCCATTTAGGATTGTTCTCCATGAAGCTAATCCCTTTACCTTTAATGGTCCTGGCGATAACGACACTTGGTTTACCTGTAGTAAACGGTAGCTTACACAGCATCTCTGTCAAGGCCGTTATATTGTGGCCGTCAACCAATCGCAGTTCTCCGCCAAAGGCCTCCAGTTTTTGTGCCAGTGGTTCCAGCCCACACATGTCTTCGGTTTTACCAGTGAGTTGCAGTGTGTTGCGGTCAACAATGACACAGAGATTGTCCAGTTGATAATGGGCGGCCGCCATCAAGGATTCCCAGTTGGAACCCTCTGCCAACTCACCATCGCCCAGTAAGGTAAACACGCGATAAGCAGCATGATCTAACCGGCCGGCCAGGGCTACGCCTACACTAAAGGCCAGGCCGTGCCCCAACCCACCGGTGTTCTGCTCGATGCCTTTTACTTTACGTGTAGGATGACCCGTATAGATAGAACGATAACCATAAAAAGTTTCCAGTTCTTCTTCCGGAAAAAAACCGTGATCCGCCAGCACCACATACAAAGCCTCTACGGAATGGCCTTTACTCTGGATATAACGGTCGCGTCCGGGATCATTGAACGTCTCCGGCGTGACATTCAAAATGCGATTGTACAGCACATTCAGGATGTCCACACAAGACAGGCTCCCGCCGGTATGGCCTGCACCTGCCATCTTTATATATTTGAGTAGCTTGATCCGATATTGGATCGACTTAAGATAAAGTTCACGGTCTATCATTACATTAAATCTACTTTCTAATCAATCATTTCCGAGTGGCCCTTGAGGCCTGGTATTTTATACTGATTTTACTGCTCTTTAGTATTAAGCTTGTCAATTGCAACAGCCAAAAGAATCACAAATCCTTTAATAACCTTCTGCCAAAAAGGCGGGACCCTGAGTATTATCAGGCCGCTATTTAGGACGCCGATAATCAAAGCTCCCAGGATGGTACCAAGCACCGAGCCTTTTCCGCCGGACAGTGATGTTCCTCCTATTACCACCGCAGCAATCGAATCAAGCTCATAACCATCGCCGGCTGTTGGGGTGGCTGAGTTCAGTTTTGATGTAACGATAAGTCCTCCCACAGCAGCGAGGGCACCTGCAATAGTATATACGAGGAGTTTAATCCTGTTAACGTTCAAACCGGAAAGTTTGGCTGCTCGCTCGTTTCCTCCTACGGCGTAAACGTATCTGCCAAATCTTGTTTTCTTTAGCACGACCAGGACAATCGCTACTATCGCAGCACAAGTCCAGACCTGGATGGGGACACCGAGGAACCAGCCCGTGCCCAGATATCCGAATGTTTTGCCAAGACCGGTTATAGCGGCACCTCCGGTCCAAAGTTCAGTCAAACCCCGGGCGATTGTCAGCATCGCCAGTGTTGCGACAAAAGGAGGAATTTTGAAACGGGTAATCATCAAGCCGTTAAAAAATCCAAGAAATGAACCCACAGTCAATCCCGCCATCACCGCTCCAGGCAAAGTAAAGCCGATGAATAGATTGAAGACAGGAAATTCTAATCCGTTCTTGAACAAGCCGGCCATGATAGCTCCGCTCAGAGCGAGAATCGATCCGACCGACAAGTCGATGCCCCCGGTCAAAATCACAAGAGTCATACCTACGGAAAGACATGTGTTGACAGAGACCTGCCTTAAAACAAGCCAGAAGTTGTCTTTTGAGAAGAAGCCTTCTGCGCAAACACTGAAAATTACCACCATAAGCAATAGAGCCAGCAGCGACTGGAATCTAACTAAAATCTCCTTTTGGACTTTTAACTCAAGCAATCCAGAACCTTATAATGTTGAAGAATGTTGTAACACAAAGCTTTTCGGAATCGCCGCCTTCATTATCAACTCTTCCGTGGCCTGTGAAAGGGTGAACTCGGCTGTTTGCTTTCCTTCTGATAACACAATGATACGATCTGCAATAGCCATAATTTCCGGCAGCTCCGAAGAGACCATGACTATTGCAAGGCCCGCCTGAGTGAGCTCACTTACAAGTCTATAAATTTCGTTTTTTGCGTTAACATCGATCCCCCTGGTCGGTTCATCTAAGAGGAGAATCCGTGGATTGGTCGCAAGCCACTTGGCAATGATCACTTTCTGCTGGTTTCCACCGCTCAAGTTCTCGACAATCTGTTTTACAGATGGCGTCTTGATCCTCAAACGTTCAACATAGTTTTGTGCCAACTGAGTTTCAAGCGTGGCACTCAAGAGCCCAAAACGTTCTGTTTGCTCCAAACTTGCCAAACTAATGCTTGAAGCAACCGACATTTGCAAAACCAGGCCTTCCAGCTTTCTGTCTTCGGTGATAAAACCTATACCCAGATTGATTGCATCGGTTGGTGAGTTAACCTTGACCTGGCGACCATTTAAAAAGATATATCCTGAAGATATTTTGGGATGAAGGCCGAAAATCGTTTCCAACAACTCGGTTCGGCCGGCTCCCATCAAACCAAATAAGCCCAAAACTTCGCCTGCTTTTACAGTAAAACTGACGTGATCCACAACATAATCACCATGACGTCTCGGATGAGCAAGGCACATATCCCTCACGCTAAAAACTTCCTCTGATTTTGCGGCGTCGGCCTTTACGAAAAAATCCTTTATATCTCTTCCGACCATCATTCTTACTATATCATCATGTGTTACATCTTCAATCGAGCTGGAACCGACGAGCTTTCCATCACGTAAAACCGTTACAGAATCGGCTATCTGAAAGAGTTCATCGAGCTTGTGGGTTATATAAACAATTGCGACACCTTGAGTCTTTAGAGACCGTATCAGGTCGAAAAGCACCTTGATCTCGTGTTCGCTAATCGCTGAAGTTGGTTCATCCATTATCACGATGCGGGTATCGAGCGATAAGGCATGAGCGATCTCAACAATCTGCTGTTGACCAATCCGTAGACTTGAAACCTTAATCCGGGGATTTATATGCAAATCGAGTCTTTCCAGCAATTTCCTGGTCTCGCCGTACATTCTTTTATAGTCAATCAATCCGAGCCGACTGATAAATTCCCTGCCCAGAAAGACGTTCTCGGCAACACTTAAATACGGAATCAGGTTCAATTCCTGGTGTATTATTGCAATACCGTTTTTCTGTGCTTCCTTAGGGTTGGCGAAAGTGATTATATGTCCATCCAGAATAATCTGCCCATCGTACTGCTGGTGAATACCGGTAAGAACCTTCATTAATGTTGATTTGCCCGCGCCGTTCTCGCCAACAATAGCATTAACCTGACCTTTATATACCTCCAAATTTACACCGTCTAAAGCTTTGATGCCGCCAAATGTCTTGCTTATGCTTTTGGCCTGGAGAACTATATTGTTGGTTTTAGACTGATCCATAATATACATTATTCTGATACGATTATTCCAATTCCAACCTGATTGGGATAACCTCGACGAGTTGATATTCCTTTACCTCAAAAGCATCCTGGGCAACTTGAGTTGCTCCAAAGAGTCTTATTGTTTTGCCCACCTGCGGTTTTTTGTCCAGGAAAGGCCTAATCACTTCTTTGACTACTATCTTGTTTATTTCACCGCTGATTTCATTGAATTTCATTGTATCTGAAAACTCACTTACATCGATCAGGCCAGATGCGTCCCGCACGGCGTTTCCCGGAATGTAGAATCCCGTCGTTATTTTGATATCCGGATTTGTTTTTGGTTCTCTGATGCTCACTTGAAGAAAGTCTTCACCAATTGTAAGGATTTTGCCATTACCTCTTATTAAGTAGGAGTAAATCCTCGAAACACCCGGCGTCTTGCCGTATTTTCTGATAGCCTCGTTCATATTCGTATTGAACAGTTCGATTAGCTCTTTGACATCGACCGCCTTTTCCAAAACACTAAACAATTGATTGTCCCAGAAGTCTCTGGCGTACTCAGCCGCGTTGAATGTTTCTCTTTGCCGCTGCTGCTTTATGTCTTCCAGGTTTTCAAAGTAGATGCTATGGTATACCAGGAATGTTATTATCACAGCGGCTGCTGTATATTTGCACGCTTTCTTCATAAGTCAATTCCGGTACCGCCTAAGGCATCCCTTCCGGGAGAACAATGCCTTGGATCGATAGACGGTGCTACTGTTCTGATTGTCTGCCATAGGCGGTATACTTAGCAATATTTTCCTGTGTAACCAGCTCGACGGCAACCGGCACCTTTTGTGGAAAATCCTTTCTACCTTTGATGTACTCATCGGCTTGTTCAGCGGCCATTCGAGCCATTTTCTTCGGAAACTGCATGCCTGTGGCGACTATCTTGCCGTCATGAATGGAGTCAATCACATCCTTTGCACCGTCGAAGCCAAAAACCATTACCTTATCCGCCTTGCCGGCAGCCACAAGGGCCTGGTACGCACCCATGGCCATTGCATCGTTGCCGCAAAAGACGGCATCAATCTCAGGATTGGCCTGCAGAATCGATTCGAGAACTTCCATCGCCTTAGTACGGTCGAACTCAGCAGTTTGCTGGGAAACCATTTTCAATTCCGGATAGTTGTCAACTACGCTGTGAAAACCTTTCGAGCGGTTCCATGTGTTGTTGTCACCAAGAATTCCCAGAAGCTCAACGTACTTGCCTTTTTCATTCATCCTTTTGACGAAATACTGGCCCATCTCTACACAACCAGTGTAGTTGTCGGACAATATCTGCGTGACGGCAACATCGTTGGCGTTGATTTCTCTGTCAATACAAAATGTGGGTACGCCCGCCTCTTTAGACTTTCTTACGTTTGCAATGGACCCGTCTGCATCTGTTGGATTGAACAAAATAGCAGCATAGTCCCCGGCGATTATGTTATCAAAGTGATCCGACTCCTTGGCGGTGTCGTTTTGAGAATCGAAGATGGTTGCCTCATAACCCAGTTGTTCCGCTCTCTCTTTAGCCGTATTACCCAGAACAACGAACCATGGATTGTTCAAAGTGGAAATAACGACTGCAATTTTCCCCTTGCCCCTGGATTCCTCGTCGCCGACTTGTTCCGGTCTCTTCTGTTTGCAACCGAAGGCCAGCAGAGTCAGTGACAGAATCACAATTATAAAAAGCAAAAGCCTTCTTGTCATTGGCAGAACCCCTTATCAGTTTGATTCTTCGTTTAGATTCAAAAACACTCAATACCATTCTATAATTGGAGATTCAAAAATGCAAAATTTATATTATTAGTCTATTATTCGTTCAGGCTCCTTGCGAGTTGATTTTGGATTTGGTAAGATTATTGATGTCGTATGAAAAAAGCATTCTTGTGACCGTGTAGTTGAGAAATATCAGGCTGATGAAAAAAGGATAACGGAGAAGATCATTATGAGTGTATCGATCGGCAGTAGGCGCAGCTTTCTCAAGGCGATAGGATCCGGGGCCGCAGTATTCGTATTGGGTGATGTTGTCGGGGCCTCTCGATATAGGATAGTAAGGCCTAATGTTCTGTGGCTGTCCTGCGAGGATATCAGCCCTCATATCGGTTGCTTCGGCGACGAGTTTGCGATTACGCCCAATATCGATAAGCTGGCGGGCGATGGTGTTCGTTATACCAACGCTTTCACTACGGCGGGCGTCTGTGCTCCCGTCCGGAGCGGTATCATAACGGGAATGTATCAGACGACAATCGGCACACACCATATGCGCTGCAGCGCAAAACTGCCCGGTTTTATCAGGGCGTTTACGAGCTATCTTCGAAATTCCGGTTACTATTGCACGAACAATTCCAAGACCGACTATCAGACCAAAGACCTGAAGGATGTGTGGGACGAATCGAGCGGCAAGGCTCACTGGAGGAACGGTAAGGCGGGCAAGCCTTTCTTTTCGGTGTTCAATTTCGGCGGTTGCCACGAGAGCGGTATCGCGAGTGAATCCAAGTATAAGAGTGTTACGAAAGACCTCAAACCATCCCAGAGGCAGAATCCTGAGAAGCTTCACTTGCCCCCCTATTATCCGGATACACCGGCAGGGCTACCGCATCTAATTTNNAATTTAGATGCGGTAGCCCTGGATACACCGGTCGTGCGAGAGGATTGGAAGCGTAATTATGAATTAATTACGGCGATGGATGCCTGGGCCGGGGAGAAAATCCGCGAGATCAGGGAGGCGGGGCTTTATGAGGATACGGTTATCTTCTTCTGGTCGGATCACGGTGTGGGGCTGCCGAGGGCCAAGAGGTGGCTGTACGATTCGGGGACGCATATTCCGCTGGTTGTGCGAATACCTCGTAAGCTGCGGACTTCTGATCAGGGCAAGCCGGGCACTATCGACGATCAGTTAATCAGCTCGATCGACTTCGGGCCTACGGTGCTGAACCTGGCGGGAGTGAAGATTCCGGAATACATGCAGGGCCGGCCGTTCCTGGGCGGGAATCTTCCGCCGCAGAGGAATTATATCTACGGCGCCCGGGACCGGATGGACGAGCGGTACGACATTATTCGCAGCGTTCGCGATAAACGATATCGCTACATTCGCAACTATGAGCCGCTGAAGACGTTCTATCAATATATGAATACGCCGGAGAAGGGCGCGACGATGAAGGAAATTCGGCGGGTTCATGCCGAGGGCAAATTGCCGCCGGCGGCGAAGTTGTTTATGGCCGAACGCAAGAGCGTCGAGGAGCTTTATGATCTGGCGAGCGATCCGCATGAGATAAATAACCTCGCCGGAAAAGCGAAGTACAGGCCGGTACTGGAGAGAATGCGGAAGGTTCATTTGCAGTGGGTACAGGATACCAGGGACGTCGGGCTGATTCCGGAGCCCGAGATAATGGACAGGGAAGCCAAATATGGCAATCGGTATGCTATATTGCGGCAACCTGGCGGCGATGAGCTGAACAAGCGGCTTGGAGCGACGGCTGCACTGGCTTCGGAGGGCAAGAGCGCTCTGGGCAAGCTGGCTGGGGTGATGAAGGACTCGGATGCAGCGGTTAGGTACTGGGGGGCGACGGGGATAGGTAATATTGGCGTTGATGCTATCTCGGCTGAAAGCGCGATGGAGCGGGCGCTAGATGACGAATCAGTGAGCGTTCGGGTTGCGGCGGCTCGGGCTTTGTGTAAGATGGACAGGCCCCAGAAGGCTCTGCCGATATTGATCGAGACGCTTGATTGTGAGCATGAGTGGGGCCGGCTGCAGGCGGCGATCGTTCTGGATGATATCGGCGAGACGGCCAGGCCGGCGGAAGATGCTCTTAAGAAATGCCTGTCCAGGCAGCCGAATAAGTATATAACGCGCGTGGCGAATCGCGCGTTGAATGATTTGAACGGTACGAATAACACGGTTCGTTAGGCCGATTGCCGGCGACAGGGCCGGACTTCCGCCGGAAATACATCATACGGAGGCATTACTTTTAGTGTGAGAATATGAGAAAAACCCAAAACAAACAATTATCGAAACGGCTAATCTTTATTACTCTATTGAGTTTGTTGCTGCTAAATCAAGCGAATGCAGATGAGGGCTGGAAACGACCTCTCTCCGAAAAAGCCGAAATTATCGAGGTCGGAATTCAGAAACGACACAACATTCTCGGTCTCTATCCATCGATGGTAGAGATACCGTTTGACAGCGACAAAATCGATATCACCACACGCAATCCAATGGCGGATATACAACATGCAGTTTGCTGGACGGCGAATTATTTGGCTGGTCTGTCCTACAGATACGCCTATCTAAAAAAAGCAAGTGCCGAGCCGAAACAGCTCGAAACCGCCAGAACGCGAGCGGATGAAGTATTCGAAGGAGTCTACCGCTGTCAACTTGTAACCGGTGTAAAAGGCTTGCAAGCCCGCGGATACTTTGTCGGTCACGGGGAGAGTTATGCAGAACGCCAGCGTTCGACCAAGCTTCCATACTGGCGACAGGGTGAAGTGGACGGCAAACCTTTCCGGTGGATCGGAGATCCGAGCCATCATAATTACAGTGATGTCATTCACGGCCTCGGGCAGTATTACACTTTGGCGGCTGAAGGTAAGCAAAAAGATCGTGCCGGAGAAGCGATTGACGCTCTCGTCAGTTACTGGGTGGATAACGACTTGAAGATTGCCAAATATGATCGTTCCCTCCCAGAAGTTCCTATTCTCGGTTTCACGGACGGAAAGACGCTGAATACACGGATCATGATGGCGATCGCCGGAGCCAAAGTGGCACACCATGCGACGGGGAAGAAGAAGTTCAAAAAAGTGTATGACCAACTGCTTAACCAGTACGGTGTTCGCAACTTGAAGGTCTTCAATACGGGCAAAGACTTTGACGATGCCGAACACGTTTTCTGTCATCTTGACCTTCTTTTTCGAATCGAGACTGATCCGGAACTGCTCGAAGCATTCCGAAAGGTCGCAGATGGTTTGTGGAAGAATCACAAGGATGATGCACAGAGCCTTTTCACTTACATCTACTACGCCATCGCTCGCGATGTTTCTGAAAAAGAGAAGGCTTTGAAAGAAGCGGTTTTCACGCTACAGACTTTTCCTACTGATATGACAATAAAACCACGGATGAGCAGTCTGAATCCAGATTTGAAACCACCTTACCCAACCTACCTCGCGGCGTGGGACAATGAATACATCTGGAAGGCTAACGTGCTTCGTCCGGATGGCTGGACAAGTCGAATTGTCGTTGACGTTGCTGTTTCACCTGAAGATGCTATGGTTATCTTTGCAGTCGGCGCCGAAGGCGGACTGTATCAATCCCGAGACGGTGCGAGCACGTGGAAGAATTGGCGGCCGGTCGATAAGAACCTCCGTTCACCGGTACGAAGAGTCGTTGTCGGGGAAAAAACTCGAATCTTGATGGTGGCATGTGACGATGGTTTCTATTTAACAACCACAGCCGGAAGCTCCTGGCGGAAAATGCCCGTGCCGCTTGACAACGAAAAGCCAATTAACATTGAAATATCTCCTGAAAATTTCAACATCATCTACGCGATCACGGATAAAAACGTTTACCGCTCTCGTAACTACGGCAAAGAATATGTTGGACAATCCTGGGAAAAGTTGACGGCAGAACTACCAACGCTTAGCTCCCCAAAATTCATCATTGCTCACGGTTCTCCGGGGAGACTTTATGTTATTTCCGAAAATAGAATTTTCACGCGTCGATTGAACGGACAAGGGTGGACACGGGGATGCGATTTTGGACTTGGCGGATATGCTGAGACATATCCCTGGCTCATAGCAGATCCCAGGAATTCCGAACGAGTATGGGTTGGATTCAAAGCAAGGTATGGAGCACTTGGCCCACTTTCGATTCTACAGGAGAGTCAAGATGCCGGGGAAACGTGGTCAAACAGTATGACAGATATCTGGCGGGTAGTGGCAGACAAGGGTTTTCCCGCGTTGATGCAATTAGGAGTGCGATCAGAATTGAATCATCTCGTTGCCGATGCGAGGGAAAGCGAGAAGTTCTACGGTGCTGCCGACCGTGGTGTCTCAATCAAAAGCAAGACTCGCTGGAAGAAATCGGAAGCAGGTTTCAATATTCCACTTGTCAGGTCGCTTTTCGTTTCGAAGTATTCGAATTGGATTTTTGCCGGCACACCGGGCGGGCTATACATTTCTAAAGATGGAGGCGAAACCTGGCAAGATGGTAACCTCTGGTTGCAGTTCGACAAGAACACACGACGCGAATTAGGCGGTGCATCCTTTATAGATGCGTATTGGCGAGCAAGGTACTACGGTTTCATTGATGATGAAACCGCAAACAAACCATTTGGATATTTACAGAATTGATTGGGCTTGCAGGGTGGGACATGTTGTACAAAAAGGAATCGCTTGGACCATTCCCACTGTCCAATCACGGCGCAATAAGCCGTGCATGAAGCGCCCCTAAAATAGCCCAATTTTCGTGACTTGACGCCCACAACTAATATACAACTCGAAAATCCGTTATCTGCCAATTTTGCAAAAAAAGGCTCCTTATAAGCACCTTATTGGTAGTGGTTTATGGAAAAGTGAAAATTTAGCACCGGTTTTAATAAACGTTGCCCGGCTAATGACTATATTAACTTATTGGTAGCACCCCGGCAAGAAACCTTCACTTCTCAAGATAGATTCGATATTCTATTGGAAAAGAAGCTCAGTGGTGTAGCTGGGTAAGGAAATGTTATATGGGAAATCTAAGATGAGGTCACTGAATAGTTTTGTGAAAACTACAATTTGCTTTTTGTTTTTGACGTCGGTGCTCTGCTTTTCGAGCACCGCCAGATCCAACTCCATGGTATTCAACGTTCTCGATTACGGCGCTAAGGGTAATGGGAAGGCCAATGACGCTGTTGCAATCCAGAAAGCGATCGACGCTTGTGCCAGGACCGGCGGCCGTGTCCTGCTGCCTGCCGGTCGAACATTCTACAGCGGCGCAATATATCTCAAAGGCAATATAGACTTTCACGTCGAAAAAGGAGCGATATTTCTTGGGAGCTCAAACGAAGAGGACTACGGCCCGTACGCCGATGCATTGATCAACGCAGTTGACGCTCCCAATATTTCCATAACAGGCGGAGGGCAGATAAATGGGAACGCCTCCGCCTTCATGAATGAATTGAGACCAGGCGGCGACATCTACGAACCTAAGTGGGGCACGCACAAAGGCTGCCTTGGAAGCAAAGGCACAATAAAACGCCGCTATATGCTCATGACTCTGATCAAATGTGACCATTTGAAGATAACCGACATTACCCTGAAAGACTCGGCCTCCTGGTTTATTCATCCCGTGGGTTGCGATGACGTTCTAATTGACGGTATATCCATCATCGGCGACCTAAGAGTTCCCAACAACGACGGAATCGATCCGGACCACTGCAGAAATGTTCGCATCTCTAACTGCTACATTCACACAGGTGACGATGCTATCGTCTTTAAGAATACCCTGCTCTGTGATGAGTGGGCCGATTTTGGGCCATGTGAGAATAACACTGTAACCGGCTGTGTCATAGTATCAAGGTCATCCGCTTTGAAAATCGATGAAGTATGGAATGACTGCAGAAACATCGTATTTGACAGTTGCGTGATATACGCGAGCAACAGGGGGATGTGTATACAGAGTCGCGACCGGGGTAATATCGGGAATATAATGTTCTCGAATATCATTGTGAATACTCAACTCCATAGCGCGTGGTGGTGGGGCAAAGCAGAGCCCATCTGTATTACCCATATGCCCCGCAATGCGGAAACAAAGCTTGGAAGAGTGAGTAATATTACCTTCAGCAATATTATCTGCAACAGTGAAAACAGTGTTTATATCCACGGCTGGAAGGGAAATCCTGTAGAGGACATTGTTCTCGATAATGTGAAAGTTACAATCGACAAGAAAACTCATTGGCAGGGTGGCTGGTATGATCCTCGTCCGGGAAATGTTTTTAAAGTGAATGCACCAAAGCCTGCCTCTCCAGCAGAAGAATTGAATCAGCGTAAAGGTCTCTATAGACACAACACAGTTGGTATCTATTGCGAAAACGCAAAAGATGTGACGCTTAGAGACGTGCAGGTCAAATGGGGTAGGAATCGGCCGGAGTATTATGGATCGGCCCTTGAAACACACAACGTACAGGGCCTTGTCCTTGACAATTTCAAAGGAAATGCAGCTCACAAGGCTCTGCCCGGATGGTCAGAAAAGCGGTAGAACCCCAATGGGAACGAAGTTTCCAAATGAAGATTTGGCGTAATTTGTCTACCGGCATCGATGGAACACAAGAAGGGTATTCATCTACAGTCACCTTTACAGTGGTATTTAGTTGTTGGTTGAAATGTAAAAAAACAACTGTGAGGTGTGTCTCTTTGCCTGTAATTCTGTATCTTGCATAATAACTCCTCCTCTATCCGGGAAACTACAATAATCGCGTTTGCTGAAAGAGAAGAATCCACAGATGCCCGTTCAGTGCTGACACAATTCTTTCCTTCCTTATTTATACAAAATTATCCACCTTCCCATTAAGGTAAATCTCTTGAAACATATATCTGGTACCAGCTTGATTCAGTTTATGAAAATATTGTTGTAATTAACCTTGACCATATTAATATAAGTCACTGTAAATATTGAAAAACAGCTTTTTTAGACAGTCAAAGAGTTGATATCAATCGCTTTGGTAGAGAGTTCAAAATAGAGGATAGAAATGAGTAAAAATCGTATATGTCCTGTTTTTCTCAGTTATATGCTGCAAACTCAATTCGCCGCCGGACAACAACCACATTTTTGAAGT
>DQCG01000032.1 GCA_003533825.1 Phycisphaerales bacterium | reverse complement strand
GAGCAGACAACCTGGCCGATGAAAACAATATGGTCACCGGAGGGGACCTGCGATTCGAGCATACATTCGAAATTCGCTACGGCATCGGCTAACAGGACTGAGTCAATTTCTTTGGCCGGCACTGTTTCGCACTCGAACTCGGCAAATTTGTCGATTTCCCGGCCGGACTTCGAGCCGAAGAACAAGGCCGCATCGGCCATATCCGCCGACGGGAACGCAATCGTAAAACACTCCGAGTGTGTGATAGCTTCGATTGAATAATGCTTCTTCGCTACGGCGATCGCCATCATGGGAGGATTGCCGGATACGATCATCGTCCAGCCTAACGTAACGGGATTGGCTCGGCCTTGCCTGTCCTTGGCGATTGCTATGACGACCTGCTCGGGATACTTGGTTTTGACGGCGTCTGAATATTCGACTCGTTTTTGCATTGCTTTTCTCCATGACTCGTTCTATATTGACCGCAGAATAATTTAACGTTGAAATTATAAATTCTCAAATCAAATCTAACAAGGAGAAACAAGTGGATACAATTGGCTTTGTCGGCAGCGGGAATATGGCGGAGGCCCTGATTAAGGGAATCGTCGCAGCAAAAATTTACGCACCTGAAAATGTTTTCATAAGCGATATCCGGACCGAACGGCTTGAATTGCTCGCGGAAAAGTACGGCGTTGCCCCCGTAGAGAGTAATGCCGAGTTGGCTGCGAAGGCTAAAACTGTCGTTTTGAGCATCAAGCCGCAGAATATGACCGATGCGCTGGGCAGTATAAAAGACGCCATCGGCGGCGAGACGCTGGTAATATCCATCGCGGCGGGAATTAAGGTCGCAAAGATCGCCGGCGTGCTGGGTGAGATGGCTATCGTCCGTGTCATGCCGAATACACCCGCCCTGATTGCCGAAGGGGCCAGCGCCCTTTTTGCCAACGAGCGGGCAAAATCGCTGCTGGATAAAGCCCTTTCGATTTTCTCGTCGGTGGGCAAGGCGGTTGTCGTGGAAAATGAAGATTTAATCGACGCCGTAACAGCCGTCAGCGGCAGCGGGCCTGCTTATTATTTCCTGCTGATGGAAGAAATGGTGAAGGCCGGCGTGAAATTGGGTCTGCCCGGGGATGTCGCGAAAGACCTGGTTCTGCAAACCGCCAAGGGCGCCGGGCTGCTGGCGGTCGAAGCCGACAAAAACAACGAAAGCCCCGCCGAACTTCGCCGGAAGGTAACCTCGCCCGGCGGAACCACCGAAGCAGCCCTAAAAACACTTGCAGCTAACAATTACAGCCGGGTGATAACCGATGCACTGACAGCAGCTTGTGACAGAAGCAGGGAATTGTCAGGCTGATTTAGTCGACTACAATTGCCTCTACGGGGCATTCGTCGGCGGCCTGCTGGACGTCGTCTTCGTGCTCGGCGGGAACTTCATCCGTCATAACTTCGGCCATCTCGTCGCCCATCTCGAAAACCTCCGGGCAGGTGTCGATGCAAAGTCCGCATGCCGTGCATGTATCCTCAACTCTAACTCTCATAGTAACTCTCCTTCCCTACACCTGCGATTCTTCGCCCGCCTTTAATCGGCCCGGAATCACAAGCAGGTCGCCGTTGCATCAATTTTTCTTGACACTTGTTCAACAATCAGAGTTCAACCGCGAAGAAAATAGCCGCTCAGACAATATTTGTCAAATCGAAAATGTTTTTGTGGAAAATTGTTTTTTTGTTGCTATAATGGCGAAAAATCAACCGTAAGTAATTATTTACGGCCGGGTCCCATGCAGACCGAGCCCGTGAACCTGGTCAGGCGGGGAACCGAGCAGCCATAAACGTGCAGCTTGGTCGTGCTGTGGGTAAACCCGGCCGCTTTTTTATTGACTATTTTCTATTTACTATTGAATATTAGCAAATGGACGCAGATGATCTTAAAGACAGAACGAAAGGCTTTGCGCACCGTTGTGTTAA
The DNA here is from genome assembly GCA_003533825.1 of Phycisphaerales bacterium. GTDB lineage: Bacteria > Planctomycetota > Phycisphaerae > Sedimentisphaerales > Anaerobacaceae > JAFGPJ01. The sequence continues at coordinate 4,493 of DQCG01000032.1, read as the reverse complement.
ATTGGCCTTGGCTTTACCTAATACAGCCCTGGGTAGTCATATCAAGGGCCAACTTATAAGATGCTCAACATCAGTGGCGTCAAATTATAGGGCTGTTTGTGTAGCCCAGTCGAAACCAGCTTTTGTTTCGAAATTGAGTATAACAGTAGAAGAGGCCGATGAAGCTTGTTTTTGGATGGACTTTGTGATCGATGAGCAATTATTGCAAAAGGAAAAAGTACTTCCGCTATTGCAGGAAGGACGAGAATTGACTTCAATTTTCGTATCTTCAAGAAAAACCTCTCGCGGCCTAAGAGAAAAATCGTAATGATAACTTATATTAATAGTCAATAGACAATAGTAAATAGACAATGTCATATACTGTTTTAGCAAGAAAATACCGTTCTCAGACGTTCGATGATGTCATCGGGCAGGACCCTATCGCCCAGACGCTGAAAAACGCCATCAAGACCGACAGGGTCGCCCACGCTTATCTTTTTACGGGCACCCGTGGCGTGGGCAAGACCACGATGGCGCGAATTCTGGCCAAGGCGCTGAACTGCCTTGCGGCCGATGCCCCAACCACCGAGCCTTGCTGTAAGTGCGACAGTTGCACGGCGGTAAACATCGGCGACGATATCGATGTGATCGAAATCGACGGGGCATCGAACAACAGGGTCGATGAGATTCGCGAACTGCGTGAAAACGCCATATACCGGCCTGCTCGTTCGAGATTCAAGATTTATATTATCGACGAAGTGCACATGTTGACCGTTTCGGCCTTCAATGCGCTCCTAAAGACGCTCGAAGAGCCGCCCAGCCATATCAAGTTTATTTTTGCCACTACCGAGCCGAACAAGGTCATCGCTACAATCCAATCGAGGTGCCAGCGATTCGATTTCAGCACTATCGGCCCGGCCTCAATAGCAAAACAGTTGAAGTTCATACTCAAGCAGGAGAAGATTAAATACGAGGAGGATTTGATCCTGCCGCTGGCGAAAATGGCGAACGGCTCAATGAGAGACGGCCTGAGCCTGTTGGACAGGCTGATAAGCGCCGGCATCGAGCCGTTGAGCGCTTCGCTGCTGGAGCAGTACTTAGGCTGCCCCAACAGCGAAAAAATCTGGAATCTCATCGGGCATATCGGCGAGAGTGATGCCGCAGGAACGCTGGCCGCGATAGAAGATTTAATCAGCACCGGCTTAGGCGAGGTCCAGATTGTCGATTCGCTTATCGATTATATGCGCGATTTGATGGTGGTCAAATCCACGGGTCCCGACAGTCAGCTTGTAATTCTGACCGAGCAGCAGCGAAAGCGAGCAGGCGAATTGGCCGAGAAATTCGACGTTGCGGCACTTATCTACAATATAGCGACCCTGGAAAAGCTGCGATGGGCCGTCAAGAACAGCGATACGAGCAGGGCGCTTTTAGAGGCATCACTGCTGCGATTCACCCTGAGCGAGCATTTCCTGAACGTGGACGAGCTTCTCTCGCACTTAAAAGGTGGCCCACGGACTGTCGTTAGCTCTCCGACAGGAATCCCCGGGGCTGCCGCAGGTAAAAAAAAAGTTCCACACGCGGTAAGTAGCACCCCCGCCGACGAACATCAAGCCACGAGCGACGAGCCAGGAAAAACGTCCGAATTCGTCGATATACGGTCGATAAAAGACCGCTGGCCAAGTATCCTGAAATTACTCGGGCCCGCCAACATGGGACTGTTAAGCTCCGCCGTGCCGAGCCGCTTCGAGGATGGCGTATTGACGCTCGAGTTTGGGCCGTCGAACTACGTGCAGAAAAGCATGTGCGAGAGAAACGGCCGGATAGAGCAAATCGAAACCCTGCTGAGCGAGCAGATCTCAATGCCTGTAAAATTAAAGCTTGAAACGGCCGCCGGCCGGCAAACACAAACCGAATCCGGCGCGACCCCGCCAAAGACCGGTAGCCAGAAGAGAAACGAAATCATCAACGACCCGGCCGTAAAAACCGTCCTGATGGGCCTGGATGCGACTATAACCGGGATAGAAGAAGACTAATAGTTTGTAGGAGATTATCGATGATAACTGAGTCATCCCCATCCCGATAAACAACATCGGGATGAGGCTGCCACCCAACATAGGAAATACATAAGATGTTGAGGTATTATAATAAAGGCAGTGAATATGCTGTATTGTGGCATAATTCTGATTGTTCTGGCAAGCATCATAGGCGGCTGGGTCTTTATGTGTGATGCGCTGCCGATTCCACCGAGGTTGGCATGGTCACCTATCCCGCTGTTAATAGCGGTACTTGTCGCGCTCGTAGGAATAGTGATTCTTTTCCTCGTCAAGTGGTACTTTGGGCTGATAGGGATCGGTGGAAGTGTTATCGGCTTTAATTTGCTTGCGGGCATTTGGCATATCATTTACAAGACGTTCCGTTTATAGCGAATGGGTGGCAGCCTCAAGCGTAGCTTGGGGATGGCCTATTATGACCAATTGGAAAAGTTTTCTATTGATAATGAATGATATATAACGGTGTCATGCTAAACGGCAAAACATATACAAAACGTTGTCATCGTTTTAACATAGCAGGAAATGCTCACGAGTTAACATTTAGCTGCTATAAAAATCAGTCGTTTCTTTTGAAAGAAAGGACGTGTAAGTATCTGGCTGATTCCATAATTTCCAGTAGAGAAAAACATGGATTTGATGTTTGGGCTTATGTTTTCATGCCGAACCATGTGCATCTGCTAATATGTCCGAAAATGCCGGAATATTATATCTCCGATATATTACTATCAATCAAGCAACCGGTATCTCGCAAGGCGATAAATTATCTTAAGAACAATAATCGCGACGGCCTGAAATATCTGGCAACAGCTCAGATACACAGGCCTTATCGTTTCTAGCAGAAAGGCGGCGGTTATGATCGTAATATGACAAAGGTTAAGACTATTATTGATTCGGCACACTACCTTCATAAAAATCCGGTACGTAAGGGTTTGGTTGAGAGCGCCGATCAGTGGTATTATTCCAGCGCCGCTGATTGGCAAGATACAAGGCAAGGCCCAATACCGATAGATTTTGATAGTTTCCCAACAACCTGAACCATCACCATCCCGAAAAACGACATCGGGATGAGGCTGCCACCCAACAGGTCAATGGGAATGCTTCCTTGAGTGAGCTTGAATTAGAATGGATATCACAGAGTTAGTTAAAGAAGTTCGGCACGAAGCAGGAGCAAAAGCTCAAGTAGCTCCGCAGGGTGGCAGCCTCAAGCGGAGCTTGGGGATGGCTTATTCGGACAAGTAAAAATATGTTTTTCTAAGATAAGGATAATAGGAACGAAGATGAGCAGTGCATATACCGAGAGTTTGAACAGGTTAATCGAGGAGTTTGGGAAGCTGCCGGGGATCGGGCCCAAGTCGGCCGAGAGGCTGGCTTTTTATGTATTAAAGGCCCGGCCGGACGAGGCTATGGCGCTCGCCGAGGCGATTCGGGATGTGAAAACCAAAATTAAACGCTGCGAACTCTGCTACAATTATTCGGAACAGGCCACTTGTGAAATCTGCTCGGACCCCCGGCGGGATAAGAGCCTGATTTGCATCGTCGAACAGCCTAAAGACGTCATAAGCCTCGAAAAAACAGGAACGTGTAAGTGGGTCTATCACGTCCTCGGAGGCCATATAGCACCGCTTGAAGGTATCGAACCGAGCGATTTGACGATTCAGCAGCTCGTCGACAGGGTGCGCGAAGGCGATGTAAATGAATTGATAATGGCGACAAATCCCAATATGGCCGGCGACGGCACAGCTTTGTATATAAGCTCACTGCTCAGGACTGCCGGCGTAAAAATTACCCGCCTGGCGAGAGGGCTTCCGACCGGAAGCACAATAGAATTTGCAAGCGGCAAAATGCTCACGGACGCTATAACCGGTAGGCAGGAATTAGATTAAATTTCGTTCACCATTTAAAGTTTGTCAATTGCACTTCAATTCTTGACGAAATTCCTTACCGTGTCTATTATGTAGTCAGAAGAACTAAAGTAATTAGCCGGAACAGTGATTTTTCAGGTGTTTCTATGAAGCTGGAGATGAGAGGGCAAATGCGGATGGAGCAGAAGATGAAGCTCGCTCCGCACATGATTCAATCGATGGAGATTCTCCAGCTCCCGATCCTCGCCCTGCAGGAAAGAATCGAACAGGAGCTTAACAGCAATCCCGTTCTGGAAATAGAGCAGCCGGAAAGCCCCGAAGAAGCTGACTCTTCCCGGGAGGATCAACCTCAGGAAAATTTAGAGGAAAAAGACCTGGTTCTCAGCACGGATAATAACAAGACTGAGGACTTCGAGCGTCTTGAAAGTCTTGGTGAAGGCTTCACGGATTATATGTCCGAAGCGGGCCCTCTGCGAACGCGTATTCATACCGGTGAGCTGGATAAAAAACTCGAGGCCCTGAAAAATACCGCCGCACCTCCTCAATCGCTGCACGAATACCTGGCCGAGCAGTGGCGATTGGTGGATGCCGATGAGCCCGT
>DQCG01000336.1:2746-13988 GCA_003533825.1 Phycisphaerales bacterium | reverse complement strand
CTATATAGGCAATCGCGTATGTCAGCACTTCTCCACGAATCCCGGTCGGACATCTCCCTCGCTATCGGCTATTCGATACTCTTGAAATTCGACAAGGCAGCAATTTGTTGCTTGCTAACCGTCATAGGCGGATTCATCGTAGCCGGATGGTACAAAAACGAAGTAAAAGCCCTCACCCAAACCGGCACTTTCAGCGATAACGCAAAACAGCAATCCCAGCGACAAGATTGATACTGTGGGTGTACATGTGGAATTCGTCCGCTGTCAATTATCAAAATCTTTCATTATTAAGCACAACTCATCGATAAATGCACCGTACCTCTTTAATTTCCTCTCTATATGTAGTCCTCACTCTCGATTATATATCACAGTCGAAAACAGCACGCAAGTTTAAAATAGGTAATTTATTAAGGCTCTTCTACAGAGCATACCGGATACCTTTAACTCTCTCGAATAGGCGATTGACTGAACATCTACCAACTTATGGCCGTCTTCTTGGCCTTCTTCTTGGGCTTCTTCTTGGCTTTCTTCTTGGCGACTTTCTTCTTGGCCTTCTTCTTGACCTTCTTCTTGGCTTTCTTTTTCGTCATGTAATTCAACTCCTTTTGTAATAAATGGCTCTGCCCAATCAAGAATCTCATTATGTTCTTCTTGGGAACATTGTCCTTCTTTTAAGCATTCCTCGGAAGTCTTGACTGCCCAATTGATCCATTTGAGACACTGTTCAGATATACTGCGATAGCGAGCAAGTCGCTGGCTGAAATCGCAGCACTTCTCGTCATTGTCACTCAATGTACTCAGATGCGTCTCGAGTTCATCAATGATTTCGTCAAGAATTCTCTTTCGTGTTCCCCAGGTTGCAATGACTTCCAGCAGGTAGTCATGCCTACGCTCCAAAGGTGAGCGGAAGCTTTGACGAGCAATGAATCCTAGCTTTTTCTCCGCCAAACGCGTCGAGACGGCCTGGTAGACTCAGATACATAAGACAGCAATCACGATCCCGAAAATTGTAACAACCGGCGTACTGGACCATTTGATATCGAGGACAGCTACAAGAATAGGAACCACAACGAGGAAGCCTGCCGTCAAGGCACCCATGAATGTGTTGCTTCGCACCTTAGTTATTGCAAACGATGCAGACGCGAAGCGGGAGATCTCATCTTCATCATGGAAAAGGTCTTCGTGTACTCGGTACAGAGCATCCAGGATTTGGTATACGTCTTCTTTTCCCATAGGATATTTGTTGTTCATCTAGTTCTCTCTTCCTATCACCTTGCGAGTTGTGCTCCTTCTAAAACATTGCTAATTTAATCAGCTCAAAAGTTTGCTTGACGCTATATTCCAAAAGTAAATGCATATTTTCAATACTCCAATACTAGTGACAGTCAACGTTTTTTTTTACTGTTATTAAATGTCTATTTCTAATTTTAATCCCTACTTTTATTCCAGCCCGATGAGGGCTTCAACTCGGGCGATCTCGCTATCAAGCAGTTCATCAAGTCCAGCAGGAAAAGGATCGGTCTTCAGTCTGTCCCGTCCCGTGTATCCGGATACGAGCTCAGGATCTGGATTCAGTATTGCACGCCACATTTCCTGCCAGTCCAATGCGTGCATTTTGAACTTTTCAAGTAGGTTCCGTAATTCTGTATTCTCGACCCGACCGATATGTCGTTCCACCAGTTCGACTGCTTTTTCGTTTTCGTTCATTAGGCGAGCAATCTCAACACGCCATAACACCCGACGAGGATCATCAGGCTTCATATCTTTATGCAATTCTCGATGGACGTAGTCGGGAGCGTACTCGAGTTTCTTGAGATTTGTATCTGAAAGAAGCGACTGGTGCATGTCTCGAGTGATGTACAGGATGGACTTTAGTGGTCGTAGAAAATCCACAAGATACTCCCTTTCCCGTGTGCGTTCCGCTTCATTCTGTGCTGACCACCAAATGAATACGCTGAATCCAAGCGCAACCACTGAAATACTGATTGGAATCCAATCTTTGAGTTTCATTATTGTCTCCTTTCACTTCGATCCGCTAGAGCGAGACTCGTCACAAGCAAATGCGAGTCGTCCAACTATGTATATATGGCTTCCGCATAACATCCCAAACCTCTCGGCATAAATCAAGAAATCACAAACAACGCCGTTGCTGCTTCAGAGCTGTCAAATCCGCTATGTTTAATTATAGATGCGGTCTACATAGAATCAAGGAAAAAGGATTTTTGGACGGGATTTACAGGATTTACACAGATTTTATCTTTTTTTCCCCATGTTAATCCTGTCTAATTTAAGTTGATTATCCACAGCACGCCTTACGGCATTGACTATTGTCTATTTACTATTGACTATTGCTCTGTGGCAGATAGAAGAGCGGCGAGTATTGGAGATTTTTTTGAGATTATGGTTGATTTTCGGGGCTGAATTTAGTATAATACCTAACTAATTGACTAATGACAATTGACTATTGATTAATGATAAAGGAAACTTTGGGATTTATGATTTTCGATTTGCGATACCTATGGCATAAATTTACGATTTTTTCTTTTTTCTGCGTTCACCCCGTGAGATAGCTTGTCCCTTAGGGGATAAAACCGTTATCTCATAAGGTAAATCAGCGAAACTTATGCCGCGATATCCACGGTTATTGATTATTTCTCGGTGTTTATTCGTGTGAATTCGTGGTTAACTTGAAAAAACAAAGCCAATTTGTCTCGTTCTGCGTACCGCGTGCTGCGTATTGCGTCAACGGAAGTTGAAAAAACAAAGCCAATTTTTGGGAGGACTAAATGAATGTAAACATATATTAGACAAGGGATAACGAGAAAATTCAGTACGATTGGAGTCAAGGAAAGCAAAGCCAAACAAAGCCATTTTTATACGTAAAATGGCCCTAAACGGGACGTTTGAAAGGAAGTAAATCCAGCAAGAGCGGCGGAAGTGCTGCTACGTTACATATACCTCAAGGACGTCGAACGCCGCTCATTTGCGGCCTGTAAATGAAAGGTTATCCACCACCAATCCAGCCTGAGTCCACATCGTAAATGAAACTGCCTCTCAGGCGGGTACTGATATACACACAATTACCTTCCTTGAGATTGACGGCGAAAACAGCTTCCACCTTCTTGCCTATCTTGATTTGTACTGCTCCTGACTCTGTCAGTCCGTTGCGCAGGTCCGTTCCGTATTCCAGAACCTGCCTGTCTGAAAAGCCTGCCCGCCGCATAATCTCTACAACGTCATCCGGGCTTAGTTCAAGTACGCTGCGGTTGCTCATGGGTATAACCTGAATCCCTGTAGTACCGCGAGAACAACCAACTAAGGCCAAAGCCAGAAGCACCAGCAGTGTTAACATAATCGCTACACCGCTGCGTCTTGAGTTATATCTGATTGGCTTCACAGCTTATGTCTCCATCTTACAATGTTTCTTATAGTTATCGACGTGACAAACTTTCTCGAAGTCTATCCCTAAAACTCTCTCTCGCCGGTTGTTGTTGAATCGGAGCCGGAATTCGAGATCTCGTAGTAGTTGGAGTAGTAATTGCAGGCTGCTCTACATATTCGGTTGTTTGTCCTGTATTTGATACCAAACGTGCCGTGACGAATACAGCAAGTTCTCGTGTGGAACTCTCGTTGTTATTATTTTTAAATAGTCCACCGATCAGCGGGAGCTTGCTGAGACCCGGAGTCCGTCTCAGGTCTGTACGAGTTCGATTCTCCGTCAGGCCGGCCAGAGCAACCGTTCCGCCGTCTTTGATCGTTACATTATTTTCGGCTGTTCGCCGGGTGACAACGGGAAGATCGCTTCCTCTGCCGCGCGGGATACTGTCACTGACCTCAACGAATATTTGCAGTGTAATATCATTATTATCCCCGAGGTGGGGTGTAATTCTCAACAAGGTTCCGGACTTAATTTCCTGCAGCTCGGTACGCGAGTAGAAACTGCCGGCGAAATCCGGCGCGGTCAGCATATAGTACTCCTCGGTCGTGACTTCGATTTTCGACTCCTTGCCATCCTTTGCCAGCACCTGGGGCTTGGTCAGTATGGTCGCTTCGCCGTTCTGAGCGAGAAGGTTCAGCGTTAATTCCAGCGAACTGGTGAATAGTCCATCGGGTGTATATCCTATCTGGATACCCCATGGACTTTCGCCGCCGAAATCGGCCGTTTCTTCCCCTCTCCCGAAATGGTCCGACGAGAACAACCCGGCCTGAATCTTTGGCCAACCCCACTCGACGCCCAGGTTCAGCAAGTCGCCCTTTTCCATGACGACAATGCGCGCATCCAGCAGAATCTGAGAGAGCGGACGGTCAATTTGCTCCAGGTCTGAGACGATACGATTCATCATAGCGGTCGGCGCGGTAACCACCACCGTATAGGTGTCGGTTCCGGTGGGGCCGATTTCGGACTGGGCATATTCCCTGAAAGGAACGGCAAGAAGCCCTACCGCAGCCTCGGACGTGATGTAGTTCATTCTCAGACGGCGTGTTTCGCTAACGAACGGGAACATCTCGTCTTGCACGCCACCGGAGCAAACCAGGTAATAATAGGGTGTCTTCTTAACAACATAAGGAGTACCGGCCAGAACTATCTCAAGCGCCGTGTCGAGAGGTACATCTACGAGTTCGCAGGTTATCATCCCTCCGACAGTCGCATCGGGAATGATGGAAATACCAGCCTGAGTTGCAAGAGCCGGCAGCACTTCCATGACAAGATCGTTATCGACAAAGGTATTGGAAATAATCGTTCCGCCAGGTCCGGTTAGTTCTTCTGTCCCCGGGGCAGTTGGAGTTGCTCCTACTCCAGTCCGCTGCTTCAATAGTTTGTCCAGTTGTGATTGTATCCTATCTATATCCTGTTGCAACGGCGTCTTCGGTTCCTCAACCTCAGTAGGTGTTGGCGTCGTCACGGTTGGCGTTGGCGTCGTCACGGCCGGCGTTGGCGTTGTCACGGCCGGTGTTGGCGTCGTCACGGCCGGTGTTGGCGTCGGAACAGGCGGTGCAGCTCTAACCAATTCGAGTTCACCTCGCAGATATTTCCCGGTAACGTTCGTGTAGGTCTGGCTGGGTGGATTGAACTGAAGACCTTCCTTTGTCGGGATGATCTCACCTGTCCAGCCATAGGGCACTGTGACAACGAACTTGCCCTTGGCATCCGTCGTACCGGTGCTAACTATGGCTTCGGCATCACGTGCCGTGATTACCACACCCGGAATAGGTACATTGCCAATAATAACAAAATCCGTGATTGTAAACTTTTGTACGATCGCAGTGAAGTTCTGCCGCGTCTGATCGATGGTTACAAGGGAGTATGGCCTGCTCGTCGGATTAAAAGTATAGCCTTCCCTTGCCGGCGTGATCCTGCCGCGCCAGCCGTGATCGACCAAAAGTTCAAACTCGCCGCTGGTGTTGGTCATAGCAGAACCGCCACCTTCGACCGTTAAAGACACATCGGCCACGGGCTGACCCTTTTCAGAGAGTATTGTGCCGGAGATAGTACGCTTTTGTATTGTCGCCGTATAGTTCTGATTAACCTGGTCACCTAAAATGCTGCTGTATGTCTGATTGGATGGGTCGAAATCGTAGCCATTTTTCGTCGGTATAATTGTGCCGCTCCAGCCGTAATCAACGGTAGCGCTGTAAGTTCCTGATGGACCGCTGACAATAGCTCTACCCGGCAGACCTTTCATTGCCACGCCCGGCACCGTAGTAGAACCGGAAATAGTATAGGTAATCGGTTTGGCGGTGTAGTTCTGATTCTTCATGTCCTGGGTAACGGGGATATACGGTTTGCTTTCGGGTACGAAAGTGTAACCATCTTTCATCGGCGTAACCGTATCGCTCCAGCCATAGTCGACGGTAACGCTATAAGTACCATCCTTGCCGGTAATAGGATTGCCCGGCAGGCCGTTCAGTTGTACACCCTCCATTCTCGTCGATCCGGAGATAGTTAAAGTAATCATTGACGCACTGTAATTCTCATTTAGCCGGTCACTATTAACTTTAGTGTAGATCTTGCTGGCCGGTATAAACGTGTAACCGGCCATAACCGGTTCAACCGTCTTGCTGAATCCATATTCAACAGTAGCAGTATAATAGCCGTTCTCATCAGTAGTAGGATTGCCCGGCAGGCCCTTCATTTGGACACCTGACATACCGGCCGTGCCGGAAATCACATAGGTCAACTCTGTCGAAAGATAATCCTGATTAGACTGAGTCTCGATAATGTTGGGATAATCCGTATAAACCGGGCTGAACTCGTAACCCTCTTTCTTCGGAGTAACCGTTCCGCTCCAGCCATATTCAACTTTGACAGTGTAAATACCGCCCGACCCGGATACGATATTACCCGGCAGGCCGTCCAGAGTGACGCCTTCGACTCCGACCGAACCGGCAATGAGCAACTTCAGGGGTTCTGCCGTATAGTCGTGGTTCGTCAGGTTGCTCTTGACCGGAGGGTATCCTCTGTTAGACGGTTTGAATTCGTAGCCTTCTTTAATCGGTGTAACAGTGCTCTGCCAGCCGTACTCTACGATAGCGCTATAAGTGCCGTCGCTGCCGGTGATAGGATTACCCGGCAGACCATTCATTTCCACGCCCTCCATATTGACCTTACCGGAAATAGTATAGGTAATCGGTGTCGGGATGTAATCCTCATTACTCATATCACCGGCCACTTTGGAATAGGGCTTACTCGCCGGTGTGAACTCATACCCCTCCAGCACAGGCGTAACAGTCCCCTTCCAGTCCCAATCAACAACCGCATTGTAAAAGCCGTTCTGATCGGTTACAACAGGAGCACCCGGCAGACCTTTCATCGTTACACCACTTGCCCCGGCAGAACCGGAGATAGTATAAGTTACTTTGACTGCCTCGAATGCCTGGACATTAATGTCCAGAACGCAGAACAGAACGACAAAAAGGACTATCGCACCGCCCGATAATATTCTACGGATTTTTTTCCTCGCCATAAGTCAACGTCCCTTTCTCTCGCCATTAACTGGCATTCTTACAGCTCTGTTGCCTTGTATCGGCAATTGAGCTTCTTTCTTTAGCAAAAAATCTGTTTGCAGGTTTATTACCATTTCACCTCTACCAGCTCACTTCTACCAGATTAGTTAGTTCTTCTTGTACTCCCATAACTTCTACGATTCTCTGATCTCCCTCGATAGAGACTCGTACAGACATCTGTTTGTCTTCCCATACACCCGGGGCATATTCTATAGCCGCCGCAAGACGGTACACATCGGCAGGGACATAGGTAAGATCCAAAATCCCTGAATAATCCCTTACTTCAGACGGCAGCATAAGATTTGGATTACCGCTTAGGAATGTGCTCACTCTGTTTATTCCATTAGGCATTACAAGTGCAGCTTTGACCCTGATAGGGACAAAGTGGACCATTCCGGAATTACCGAAACCGGCTACGACAAGATACTTGGACTCACCCAAATCCTGTGGGATTAACTTTGTTGCCGCGGCTGCAGGTTGAGCATCAATCTCAGCGTTTCGAACGCAGATATTTGAAGTTGTATACCCGGCATTCTGACCGTCTGGATACGTGGCATGTAAGACCAAAAGCGAGAAATAGCTGGGATACGGCATGGGCAAATCCTTCGGCATCGTAGCAACAACGCGTAAGGTTTGCAGGCCTCCCTCACCACGGAGAGTGAATTGCTCAGGCATGACCTTCACCCACTGTGTGCAGTCCAAATCTTCTCCCTTGACATTATCTAAAGTAGCGATTTGAAGGATATTCGACAATCCCAGAGCCGCCCGGACATTGACGGTCTCTTTCGAGGCGTTATAGACCTTTAAAGTTGCCGTGCGTGTAGCTCCCGGTAAACCATCTATGGTAACGTCGGTCGGATCCAGATCAAGTGGAGCATCAGACCCAACATTGGCAATACTCGGGTCACCGGCAAAATCCATCTCTTTTTCAATCCTCTTTTTACGCCTGCCGTCAACGAAGAGCAGTCCGGCTACTTTGTATTTCCCACTGGGAAGAGATTTACGTATGTTCGCCTTTAACTTCAATTTGGCCCCAGGGATGATTCCGCAATCCGGGATATCTGTCGTTGTAATTACCCGCCAGTGTCCATCAGAAAAAGACCAGATTCTTACAGCAGGTTTCACCCGGGAATAAGTACCACCGTTATTTTCAATATCCATTGAGACCATCGATCTTGCCTTGTATTGTCCGGTCCCCTCAACGAACTCCATACCGATATCGGTGGCTTGCACATTGGGCCGAAGCGGCCGATTCTGAATCTCAAGGATAACGGGAACAAAAAATCGCAAGACAAGAGAAACGTCCCCCACGCCTTGTATTGGGCTTAACGTGGCGAGTATCCCGGCACCGAAGAACCCCTGGATACCACGACGAACCCTGATACTTACCTCTACAGGAACTACATCATGAGGGTCTAACGCGAAGCTGCTTTTACTCAAGCTTATCCAGTCGCTGCACGAAGACAGCCTTGATATATCAAAACCAAAGTTCGGTGAGCAGGGATCGTTAATTTCATTAGGTTCAATAATGTTCCACGCTCCATCTTCCAACTGGCTCAACTCGACTACCGACATAGTTATGGTGTGGGTCTCGTCGGGATCTAAGCTTTGAATACGAAGGATCGATTTGACTATCTTGCCGGGAGTGACTGCAAGTTCCAATTTCATCGGCTGGACCGTGAATTGGCCAAATGCAGGCATGTTGGACAGCAGCAGAGCAAAACCAATCGCAATAATCCAAATCAGTCCGGATCCGTTAAAAACACGGTTTTTAACGGATTTGCCGGGCATACTATCATTGCTATGCTCTATATCATTGCCACCCAAACAGGAATCCATTCTGATATCTCCTTTTCGCATTTGAAGCCTCCACAATAAATCAAGACAACATATTAAGAAAATGCCAGCTCTTTCATAGTTATTTAAATTCGCCGTACAACTCTAATAAACCCTTGAAAAGCGTATAAATCAGTATTTGTTATTTTATTTATGATTTCCTCCTTGTGGCTGGTTTCCTCAATTATACGCCAATACTCAGGCTTTTATCTTTTCGGCAATTTAATGTCCTTACTTTTTATAATTCCTTATCAATCCTGTTAAAGCCCGCATCCCCTTAATCCTACCCCTTCTTGATAACCTAACGTCTTTTATCTGATAAAGGCATTTGTATCTACGATATATCTACTCCTTGTATAAGATATTACCAATTTTATCATTTTTCCTTACCAATGTCAAGACTAAAGTACCCATACTTCCCATTTTAATACACTAAAGAGAATAATTTAGTACACGAGAAAAAAGATAAGCACGATTTATGAAAAGGCCGTTATTATCGCCCCGAATCCCACATATTCACCTCCCAAACTCATAACAGCTCTTGCAGAGCAAACAAGAATCTAATTTTTCACTCCTTTCAAGAGACCTTTCTCGCAACTTTTACTCGAGCCAAACGGAAGAATTATAAACGAGTAGCCTATCAAGTTCGATTAGGAAGGTTGTCATTCCGCACTTGATGCGGAATCCAGGATGCCAACGATTCTGGATTCCCGCTCCCCGCTTTCGCGGGGACAAGTTTACACCTGCGAAAGCAGGGTACTTGTTTAGCCAGGGAAAAGCCATCCCCATCCCGATATACGACAATCGGGATGAGGCTGCCACCAAATAGTATAGATGGAAAAGGGGTGGCAGCCTCAAGCGGCAGTCNNGGGATGGTCGCGAATACCAGAGGCAGGCTAAACACGTATAAAGCAGGTGCGGGAATGACAGATCGTTTTATGTTGTTGCTATTAAACGACTTACCATATTATTCGACTCAAAAACGGTCAGTTTGAAAAAAGTAAGGGAGGGATGAATCGTTTCATCCCTCCCTATTTACTTCACATACTCTTCTTTTCAAGAGTTTATATTACGCGTTTGGCTTTACAGTAATGTGAAGCTTACCAACATCGACTTCGTCACCAGGTGCGGCTTTATAAATCTGGGTCTTCCAGGCCTTGACACAACACTTCACTGAGTGGTAGTCACCATCGCCGGGAACGACATCGTCGCCATCATAGTACCAATCCCAATCTTTGATGGTAGGGCCGACCTTTTCCAGGTTTGCTCCCATTTTCACTTGGAAGTTGGCTCTTATATCAAACGACACGCAGCCTAAGTAGCAGGGGTATTTGTCGGCACCCTCGCCAATATCGCCGCAATCAACCTGCTGAAGAACAAGTTTTTTCTTCTTGCAGTCTTTGACCTGTGCATACATACCAACATGCATCTTGATCGGTATGACACATATATCCAGCGCTTTGTACTCCCATGGCCAGCGGACTTTATCACTGCCATCCACTTTTATGGCATGGTGATCTCCAAAGGGTAAGGGAGTTATGTTTAATGCAGCGTGTGCCGAAGTTGCGAGTAAAGCTAATAACGCAATCGCAATCAAAGTTCTTTTTATCATTTTCATTTCCCTCTCTTAACTATCGCTCCTTAATGGCCGATACTTGCCGGCGGAGCTAATTAAGGTTTTTTCCGCCCAGGCCATACACATGCCTGAGCCACAAAATCAACGGGCTATTACTTATTAGTCACCGACTCTGACAAGCGTGCCCGCTTTGCTGCCGAGCCAGGGCCTTATGAGGTTTACGATTTCGAATTTCCGATTTTCAATCGTCATTCTTCAATCGTTCTATCGCCTCAAAATTAGGCCAGTTTCTTTCGGCGACTCGCAAGCATATTTATGCCCGCGACTTATCAGTTTTTCACTACCTCACACACCTCCTTTCTCCCACATCCTTTACCAAGGAAGAGGGTTCTTCAGTTTGGACAAAACATCTATCCACAATCCTGGGCATATATAATGACAAAATTTTTATTAAACCGATTTCTTCCCTTTCTTACATCACCGACTCTCAAACTAAGACGGCGGCATTATTGTAAGTATCAACGTTCCTGTATATTCACCTGCAGGTCTCAAGAACTTTGTTTCAACCCTTAAATCCAACACAATGTCATGAGAGCCTATAGTCGGCTTCGATATCGCTACCGGCCTTGCCATAGGAACAAATCCATCCGTCGCCGATGTCTTTACAAAAATACTATCAGGCGATATCGAGCCTCCTTGACGGTGCTTAAGCTTCGTCGCGGAGATCATAATGGGGCCGTGCATGCAGTTTGCTTCCACTTTCACTGTTAACGCCGCAGGTACATCATAGATGTCCTTGAAAAATGAAGCGGTCCCGAGGTCAAG
>DQCG01000336.1:0-2729 GCA_003533825.1 Phycisphaerales bacterium | reverse complement strand
AATTCCCGAAAGCCCAAACAAAACCACTGCTAATACCCAAGTTATGACCAATCTTTTCATCGTTGTCCTCCCCCCCAAAGAAAACATTTGCCGACAATAAAATCTTTGCTGCAAACTGAATACAGCCTCATTTTATTGCCTGTTTTATCAATCCGTTGAGTTTAAGAAAATCCGTTTCTGATCTTATCCTCTCGGCTTCTTATCCATCAGAGCCGATAGAACCGAGTGCCGTTAACTACCCGGCATTCCCTGGCTGATTAGCTCATTTCACCAGTAGGATCAAATTGGAGATGGTGTACGCGTTGGACAGTTTCATTCCTTTTCATCCTCATCCTCATCGTCACTCTCCTCACTTCCGGAATAGCTCCAAAAAACATTGCTATTCAAGCAAAGCCTTGATACTTAAAAAATCACATCACATAACTTTCTGCTTTGCTTTTTAACCAAGTTTACCAGTTTTCTTCTTCTATGTCAATGGCAAAATATTAAAATATTTACTTTTTTACAACTCTGCCATCCTTGCTATTTTACCCACTTTTTAACTAAATGTCAACGGTTAAATTCAAAACAACATCTTTTTATTACCATTCATTCCTTCTTATTTTCCCATACCGCCCTTTTTTACTCAAAAGCTAATATTAAAATATCCCATATTCACCATTGTACCATTTCTTGAAAGCTGTAAACATAAATTTTTCACATTCTTATTACACCCTTTCATTCAAAGAATTCCTGAATTCACGTAACCCTTTACAGCAAAAGGAAATACACATAAATATATTCGCAGAAGAATATTTTCCGGAATTGCCCTGAAAAATGCTGAAATAATGCCCTATTTTCCGTTTTTAGGGCACATCAGTCTTATGTTGGCCTGCTCGCTAAAAAAACTGCGAAAAATGCGTTACACTTGATACCAATAGTGGCACTTCTATATAGGCCTATAAATATAATGAGGAGTTATTCTTAACGTTATATGGTTCCACAGGAAATTAATAATGTGACGTTTATGAGGTTATAACAAAAACAAACAGATTACAGAATTTTGGAGGATCAAATTATGAAACGGTTCAGATCAAATTTAGTGTTGGCTTACGGTTTGATATTACTACTCGGCGCCGCAAACGTTGCCTTGGGTGTCGGGGTTAAGCCGATGTGCCTCAAGCCATCCAATGACGACTGCGACCACGCAAGGGCAGTCATCAACGTAACAAACCTGACATTCGACACCACGCACGCAACATTCGATGGCCACGGGCACTACATGAACAGTCCAAATATATGGTACTGCTATACCGCCACGTGCAACGGTTGTGCAACCGTCAGCCTGCGTGGCAGCAACTTTGACACCAAGATCGCCGTCTATGACGGGTGCGAGTGCTTTCCAACCTCGGACGACCTGATCAAAAGCAACGACGATTTTTATGGTCAACAATCGCAACTTACTTTTCCCGTAAAGGCCGGCAGTCATTACCTGATCGAGGTTGGCGGATTCAATCCCACAGTAAAGGGGCGGGGTGTTATAAGTATAAGTTGTGATGCGCAGTCCGCTCAACCGGCGAACGACGACTGTAGTAACGCAAAGCAGATAGGCAACGTAATAGAACAGCCGTTCGACACCACGTGTGCCACGTTCGACGGTCCGGGCCACTTCTTTACGAGCCCAAATCTCTGGTATCGCTATACGGCCGGGCGCACAGGTGACGTGACTGTAAGTCTCGTTGGCAGCGAGTTTGACACCGCGCTCGTCGTCTACAACGGCGGCACATGTTACCCGAATGCGGGTGATATAATCGAGCGAAATGACGACTTCGGCGGCCTTCTTCAGTCTCAGATAACTTTCCGGGCGACCGCCGGCAGAACCTATCTGTTCGAGGTTATGGGTTACAATTCTGACGAAGTCGGCCAGGGAGTTATAACTATCAGCTCCGAGGGCGCATCGCATCCTTCGGGATCCAACGACGATTCGGCTCACCCACAACCGATCGGCGATGTAACGGATCTGCCGTTCGACACGACGAGTGCGACCCAGGACGGCCCGCACCACTGCATGTACAGTCCGAATATCTGGTTCTGCTATACCGCCACATGCACGGGTGAGGCAACGGCCAGCCTGGCCGGCAGCAGCTACGACACGATGCTCGCCGTCTGGAAAGGGTGCGAACCTGACTTGGAATATGAGGATATGATCGCGTGCAATGATGACTTCTGGGCCACTCGTCAATCGCAGGTCACTTTTGATGCCGTCGCCGGCAATCAGTACCTGATCGAGGTAGGCGGCTACGACCGCGAAACCGGCCAGGGCTTCCTGACTGTCAGTTGCCAGGGAGTTACACCCCCACCGTCGTCCAAGGACGACTGCGAGAACGCAAAGGCGGTCGGCGATGTACAGGACCTGGCGTTCGACACAGATGATGCGACGTTCGACGGCCCGGGACTCTGCATGACCAGCCCGAATATCTGGTACTGCTATACCGCCACGTGCACGGGTGATGTCACTGTCAGCCTGGCCGGCAGCAGCTACGACACGATGCTCGCCGTCTATGACGGGTGTGGGTGCTACCCGGCCTCGAATGACTTGATCGAGTGCAACGATGACGCCGGAGCCGGTTATCAGTCGGAGATCACCTTTGCCGCGATCACCGGCAATCAGTACCTTATCGAGGTTGGCGGCTATGCCTCCGAGACAGGCGAAGGCTTGCTGAGTATCAGTTGCCAGGGAGTTACACCCC
>DQCG01000009.1:896-5755 GCA_003533825.1 Phycisphaerales bacterium | reverse complement strand
TTGTCATTAAATTGGAAGAACAGAAAAGGATTCAGCAGCAAACACGACAAGGCCAGCTTAACAGGAATGACCTGACCAACCAGGGAAATGCCCGTACCAGAGGGCGGACATCCAGAAGAGGCACGACAACACAGAGGGGTGCACAGCAGGGTACGACCGGGGGTCGAATTCGGCGACGTTAAGAAGGATGGCGAAACTGTTAGAGGGAAAGGTCGCGATAGTAACAGGAGCCAGCAGGGGGATCGGCCGGGCTGTTAGCGTGGCGCTGGCGCAGGAAGCTGCAACGGTCGTCCTGGCCGCACGTTCGATTGAGGAGCTGCAAAATACAGCCGATATGGTTTCGCAGGCCGGCGGTAAATCGAAAATCATCATCACAGAGCTGACCGAGGAGCGGTCAATTAAGAACCTCGTTGAAGTGACCGGCGAGAAATACGGCCGGCTTAATATACTCGTCAATAACGCGGGTGTCACTCACTCTGCGAAGCTGGAGGAAACTTTAACCGAAGACTGGGAGCATTGTCTCCGTGTGAACGCCCGCGCGCCGTTCATACTGTGCAGGGAAGCCCTGCCGCTGTTAAAACAAACACAGGCGGCTCATATAATCAACATCGCATCCGTGGTCGGCGTCAAGGGCTATCCTCTCCAAAGTGCTTATACCGCCTCCAAACACGCTCTTCGCGGCATGACAATTTCGCTGGCCGAGGAGCTGAGAGGCTCGAACGTTCGGGTGCACGTGCTCTGCCCCGGCGGTGTGGATACGGATATGGTGGATAGAGTACGTCCGGATATTGCAAAGGATGAGCTTATAAAACCGGAAGAGATAGCCGAATTGGTTCTTTACCTCGTGACACATAGAGGTAATGCGGTATTAGATGAGCTTCGGATTCGAAGAGCAACTTCGGCACCCTGGTTTTGATAAGACAGGTGAAAGTGAAGGGGTAACTATGCGGATGGTTTGTCAACGAGTATTGGAGGCGAAGGTAACAGTCAACGACAGGGCGGTAGGCTCGATCGGCAGGGGGCTGCTGGTTTATCTCGGCGTCGGTAAAGGTGACACAGACAATGACGCACAGTTCATGGCCGATAAAATCGTGAACCTGCGCATATTCTCCGACCAGGCGGGCAAGATGAACCTAAACGTCCAGGATGTTGCCGGCTCGATTCTCTTAATCAGCAATTTCACCCTTCACGGCGACTGCCGCAAGGGCCGGCGGCCCGGCTTCGACGCCGCGGCCAAGCCGGCGATGGCCGAGCAGCTTTACGAAAAAGTAGCCGGCCTGATAAAAGAGCAGGGCGTGCCGGTCGAGAAGGGCGTCTTCGGCGAATACATGCACGTGACCAGTATCAACGACGGCCCCGTAACCTTCCTGCTCGACAGCGCAAAGCTGTTTTGAACCAGTCATAATGTTATCAACAAGTTCCTCAGGAGCCGGAGTATGAGGTCCATGTTATAAACCGATATGTCCTATCCAAATTATAGCTGTATTGTTCATTATCTACGCAATACGATTTTGTCCGAAGTAATCCCCTGGTCCTTCGACCATTGTATCGATGCAAGGAACTCTTTATGAGATTGATCTATCATTGGTTTCAATTTCCAGAATGAGATAACCATGAGAATCAATGCCAGTGACAGAATGATTATCACACCGGTTAGAAATGAGTCGAGGAGCAGTTTGCCAATTGCAAACCCGATGAATCCGATAATCACAAAGAGGCCGGCCAGAATAAGGCCCACAACAGCTCCTCGGCCGACAGCTCTTTTTCTTTCCTTTGCGGTCATATGTGAACATATCTCTTTCACTTGATTGGATTGAAACGGAGCCCAGGTGCTGTCTGACGTGCATACAAGCAGAATCCAGAATGGTAACAAAAAGTATAGATAGTTAATCGTGTTTCTCCTATATCAGATTCTCTGGTTATCACGCCGCTGCGATGAATCTTTAGGTGATCCATCAGCAGCGAAGAGTATACGGTTCATGAGTCAGTGTCAAGCTCTTTAGCATCCTCCTTACTTTCCTCTTTGATTTCGAAATTCAGTCCACCTATGGATTATCAGGATGGAGCGATTATAAATCTTAACGAACTATAAGAATGTGTCAGCGTAGAAATACAAAAAATAACGATACTCTAAAAGGAGCCCATTATGGACAATACAATCATAAAAATAGCAGCACTGGCGGTTCTGGCTGTACCGATGATGCTGTGTGCGGACGAAAAACCCCTTAAAGCACCGGACTTTGTTTTGAAAAACCATGACGGCAAAGAAGTGAAACTGGCCGATTATAAGGGCAAGATCGTTGTGCTCGAATGGATGAACCAGGAATGTCCTTTCGTTAAATATCACTACGAGAAGAAATCGACAATGAAGGAGCTTGCCGCCAGGTACAAAGACAAAAAAGTCGTATGGCTCGCGATCGACAGTACGAGTCATCAGAAAACAGAGAAGAACAGAAAATATGCCAGGAAAAACAAGATTTTGCATCCTATACTCGATGACCGCCCGGGAACGGTCGGCAAGGCCTACCGCGCAACAAATACGCCGCATATGTTCATCATCGATAAAAATGGCAACATAGCTTACAACGGAGCGATTGATAACGCCCCCCTGGGAAGACTGCCTAAAGACAAAGAGTTGATAAATTACGTGGACGAGGCTCTCAATGAACTCGTATCAGGCAATACTGTGAGCATCGCAAAGACAAAACCATACGGGTGTTCGGTTAAGTATAAAAAGAAATAGCATCTAAAAGCGGATATTTATAGGACGTTGGGTGTAGTAAAGGATTGCCGATTTATCCCGGCCCGAGCCAGTCGATGAGCAGGGCCGTGATATTGTCGTGCCCACCGGCCTTGTTGGCTGCGATTATGAGTGATTTACATGCCGTTTGAGGATCGGTTTCGGTAGACAAAATAACTCGGATGTCCTTGTCGGTTATCATATCGGTCAGGCCGTCGGTGCAGAGCAGGAGGCGGTCGGACTTTTTCAAAGCGAAGGAGCGGACATGAGAGCGGGCCTTTTCTTGCATGCCGATGTAGCGGGTAATCTGGCCACGGGCATGGTGATTGACCGCCTCTTCCGGCTCGATACGGCCCTTTTCGATGAGCTCGGATACGACCGAGTGGTCCCGGGTGAGCTGCACCATTCGGCCTTTGCGAAGGCGATAGGCCCTGCTGTCACCGAGGTTGGCAACGAAGCAACGGTTCTTTCTCAGCAAAACAATGACGAGCGTGGCGCCCATATCCCTGAACCCGGTTTCGCTGGTTCCTTCGAGTTGCAATTGTTTGTTCTGTTCGGCAATCATTCTTTCGAGCAGGGATCTTACAGTTCGCGGGGTGCCGACCTTCAGCTTGTCGAGGGCGTTTTCAATCATTACGGGCAGGTCTTCGGCAACGATTCCGGAAGCGATTGCGCCGCCCTGGTGGCCTCCCATACCATCGGACACAAGGAATAATGCCGGCTCCGGGTCGGCGAAGAAGCTGTCCTGGTTTTCCTGGCGTTCTTTGCCGACGTGCGTTTCGGCGGCCCAGCGGAACTGGGCAGGGGGGCTGACGACGAGTATTTCTACCGGTTTCTCGTTCATTTGTGATTCCTAATGTTCAATGAATCATACAAGGCTCTGCTTACACCAGGGGCAGTAATTCCAGAAGCTCGAATCCACCGACCAGCCGCAGCGACTGCATATTTCCGGGAAGGGCCGAACCTGCCAGGGCCGGCGTACCTTCCGGCGGCACCAGGGGCAATACCGCATGAAGCGCATAAGTTTTCCATCGCAATGTTTGCAGCGGTCGTGGTATCGCGTGCCGGTAGTGCGCTTGGCGGCGGGGGAATCGAATCCCGGCCCGAAACACCACGGACAAAATCGCCACTCGGGCAGAACACCCCGGTGACAGCGTGTGCAGACGTGGCTGAACGGGGTATTACTGTCGAAACGGTTGCGGTCACTGCCGCACCAGGGGCATATCAACATGCTCTCGGTGATCGGCTCGCCGCAATCGACGCACCTAAAAACAACAGGCACAACCGCTCCATATCGCTTGATAAACGCAGCGCGGCGCATTTTCTGCCAGTCCAGCTTTTTTCGACCGGTCAATTTCAGAAAAGAGATGAGTTTCAGCTTCTTCGGCACGGCCTGCAGCAGGGCCGCTCGCATCTTCTCGGCATTTGCGAAACGCTTGTCGGGATCGACCGCCAGGGTCTGTTTTAGAAATCCGACGAATGCCAGATTGGTTCTTTCGCGGAGGCGCTTGTAACCCTTCGGCGGCCAGCGGAAGGGCCATTTCGGCAGGACTCCGGTGAGGTACTCGTAGAGTATGAGCCCGAGAGCGAAACAATCGCTGCGGTAGGTGGGCCGGCCGTAGGCCTGCTCGGGAGCGACGTAGCCGGGAGTGCCGAAGTCGTCCACGGTCCTCATCCGGCCTTTGAGCTTCAGGCCGATTCCGAAATCGCCGAGCGCGGCCCGGCCGTTGGGAAACAGGAAAATGTTGCCGGGCGTAACGTCGCAGTGAACCATCCGTTTTCGGTGCGCGTAGGCCAGGCCGTCAAGGACCTGGGCGGCAATCGAGATGATCCTGCGGACGCTCATCGGTTTCGAGCAGTCGGCCAGCGTCCCGACGGAAAGCTCGGTTGCCAAGACGGCCTGGCCGCCGATAATATCGGCATTCTTAACCGGCATAATGTGGGGATGACGCAGTTGCGCAACCAGGCGGATTTCACGAAGCAGGGCCTGGTTGTCGCGCTTGCCGTTCACATCGGCCAGCGGTATCTTCAGGGCCACCCAGATGCTCTCGACAGTATCGCGGGCCTTCCAGACCTCGCAGCTTCCGCCTTCGCCGAGATATTTTGCCAGCCGGTACTT
>DQCG01000009.1:0-868 GCA_003533825.1 Phycisphaerales bacterium | reverse complement strand
GTCGACAGAACCATATTTTTCCCACGATAAACAAAGCGAACACCTTCCTCGCGCATATATTAATAGAAAATTTCAGAATCATTTGCAAGAAAATCGCCGTAAAGTCAATAAAATTTTTGCCGGACATACAAGCCAGAAGGCATGAGATTTGCGAAGCAAATCGTTGGATGTAATTTTTTAAGAAAGGAAGAACAAATATGGCTTGACGAAACGGATGAGAATCAATAAATTATGCCACTTACCCAAGCGGTATTTTTCAAGGATCGTTGTCATGGAAAAGGCTATTGCAAAAGCCGGCGCGTTAATTGAGGCGATGGAATATATCAGGCAGTTCCGCGGGCGAATCGTGGTTGTCAAGCTCGGCGGAAGCATCCTGGATGATACGTCTCTGCAAAAAAAGCTGCTGACCGATATCGCCTTTATGGCGACGGTGGGCATGCGGCCGATTATCGTCCATGGCGGCGGAAAAGCCATTACCAGGGCGATGAACGAGGCCGGGCTGGAACCTCTCTGGGTGCAGGGCCGGCGATATACCGACGAGAGAACCCTGAGAATAGCCGAGCATACGCTCGTGCACAAAATCAATACGCCGCTCTGCGAGATGCTGACCGAACTGGGATGCGAGCCGATGGGACTGCATTCGCTCGGCAGTTGCGCCCTGTTCGCCGAGCAGTTGAGGCTTGCCGGCGAAGATGGGCGAAAACTCGACGTCGGACTGGTGGGACAAGTCACGAATGTGAACGGACAACTGCTCAGGAAATTATGTGCCGACGGGACCATACCGGTTATCGCCTCGGTGGCCAAAGACAAGGCCGGCGGCAAGTTAAACGTCAACGCCGACAGCGCCGCGGGAATGGTCGCCGCAGAA
>DQCG01000424.1 GCA_003533825.1 Phycisphaerales bacterium | reverse complement strand
ATGCCGCCGTAGTGAACTCTGCCGACCGTAGTGACAACGTTCCTGCCGAATTTGCCGCCGCAGAGTGCAATATTCAAAAGGCCTTTAAGGGTGACTTTTGCGAATAATGCCTCGACAACCTCCGGCACAGAGCCGAAATAAATCACATCATCATAACCGGCGTCGGCAAGCCCGGCTACATTATCGGCTTTCTTAATCGGGATGGATAATTCCGCCGGTGTCGGAGATTTCGAGATCCAGGTGATTTGAGACGGCTTGCCGTAGCGGCTGAATAAACCCTCGAAAGCGTTTTCGGGCACCTCCGCATCCGCGACAATGAGCATTTGGCCGTTGACTGTTAAGCTCGTTCGCTCTGTCGAGGCGTAGGCATCCTCGACACACGCCCATGGCTCTACGAGCGCCACTGCCGAGCCTGACAGCTCCTCACTGACGGGCAAGAGCATGGAATCGCCTTCCGGCGACGTGATTATTCTTTTGTCCATCAGAACGTATTCGGCGAGAGCGCCCTCAAAATTGTATCCGAGCGCGCCGTTGGAAGTTGCCGTGCGCACCCAGCGATAATCCGTCTGCACGAGGAATCGCCGGCCGGGCTTGAAATCTTCTACTCCGGGGCCGACCGCTTCGATTCGAACCACGGCCTCGTGGCCGGGAACCGTCGCCGCGTCGCCGGGGACGTAACTGGGTATCTCTTTGAGAATATTCAGATCGACGCCGGAAACCACTTCGCTTTTGCGAACGTGTGATGAAAATTGCTTGAGCAGCTTGAGATCGGAAAAGCAAAGCCCAACCGCCTCGACCCGGCAGAGTATCTGATGCCTGCCCGGTATGGGGACCTGCTTGGATTTATTCAAGATAAGCTCATCCGGGCCGATTAACTGCACCGCATACTGTTTTTGTGGTATGTCTGTCATAATAGTTCTTTTTTTATTTGATCTAATGTATCTTTGGGAGTTGAATCTTCATTCAAGCCGCTAAGGTTATCTTCATGCTCCGGCTGCAACGAGCTTCCGAGCTGCTCGAAAAACTTATTCCTGCCGGCGACGTTTTCGAAATTTTTCTTCGCCCACTCACTGGTATATCCCATGCCGCATTTCCTTTGCAGCACCGAATGGGCGTAAACAATGTGCGCACCTTTCAGGAATACGGGCGCCAAAGGCTTAAGCTCTTTGCCGGCGAAGTCGTCGACAAATTTCTGCCCGGGACTGTTCATCTCAGTGCCCTCCACAACGGGCAGATGCAGCTTCTCGGCCAATTCCACGACGTGGTAAAGGTTCTCCAGTTTTACGCTGCTTGCCCCCGGCGTGTAATTTCGGTCCGGAATGACGTTTATCGCCGCGGCTCCGGTGCTCATCGCCACTTCAAGCAATTCGGCGATAGCTTTCTCGCCGTCGCTCGTTCCATCCAGCCATGTGTGGACGGGGATTCCGCCGGATGCGAGGATGAAGCTGTTCGTATCGGCCATACGCGGGAACGAGCCTTCGCCGGGCTGCACGTAACCGACGCCGCCGCGTTTCATAGTTTTGGCTCGAATTGCGTTAAGTAAATCCCTGCTCTCGGGAAGTCGTGAGGTTGTAATTTCCATACCTAATTTCTCTGACCAGAAACCGGCCAGCTCTTCGGGCTTTTCGAAGATTTCCAGGCCCTTTCGGGCGTAGGCCGAGCACATGTGGCGCTCGGTGGCATTGCCCGACGGCGTCAGCGTAAGCACATCCCGCTCATAGTCGAGCTCGACCGGACGAAGATGCTTGTTCACCCGGCCCATCAGGTCCCGGTTTCTCCGCTGGGCGGTTTGTCGCAGTCCGGCGAGGAAGTTTTTCTGCTGCCGGGGCACATTGGCGAAGGGGAATCCCACGCCCATGTGATACGAAATTCCCGGCTCGCCGGGCGAATTGATTACCCTGTCCGCAAATTCCGGCACAAATACCCGAGTCTCCAGCCCCGCGCAACCCTTCAGGTTTAACAACTTACAGGCATCCAGAAACTCATCGAGTGCGTCCAGGACGTCGAAATCCACCACACCCGCGACGGCCAGTCCGGCCTTGCGCGCCAGCCAGGCAAATTTACTTGGCGAATAGCTGTAAGTGTTGTAGGAGAAAAATGTGTGGCAGTGAATGTTGACAGCCGTACCGGTTTCGGGTAAAGAGATTTGCCCGGATTTGACTTTTTCGCAAAGAGCAGACAGAGCGTCTTTCCTTTGCTCCGAATTGAAACTATCCAAGTCGTATTCGAGTTTTTCGATCAAAGCCTGGTGCCTTAAAACAATTGAATTAATAAGTTCTATCCTTGTATCTGAGTGGCAGCCTCAAAGCCGAAGGCTTTGGGGATGGTGGAATAAAGCCATCCCCAAGCTTCGCTTGAGGCTGCCACCCTTTTCGGATGATCCACAATCTTGTCTGTAATTACATACTGGTTCCTTTTTCACTTTTTGCTTTTCTCGTAATGCTTGAGCCAGAGCGAGGTATCCTGCGGCTGGTATTCTTTGAGTTCGAATGAATTGCGGACGATTTGGCGGGCCTCGGCAAGGGTTTTTATCTGTCCCGTTGCTATGGCCTGCATCAGGATATTGCCGCTGGCGGTGGCCTCGATGGGGCCGGTGATAACCTTCCTGCCGAGTGCGTTGGCGGTGAACTGGCAGAGCAGCTCGTTCTGAATGCCGCCTCCGACGATATGTAGAACTTCGATTTTATGTCCGGCGACGTCCTCAACCGCCTCCATTACAGAGCGGTACTTCAGGGCAAGATTTTCCAGGATTGCCCTTGTCATTTGTCCCTTATCGTCGATCGGTTTTTGGCCTGTCTCAATCAGGTAGTCATTTATTCTTTTCGGCATATCGCCAGGGGCGAGGAATCCGCTGTAATCGACATCAATTTGTCGGGCGAAGGGTTCGGCCTTTTCGGCCATGGCCGTCAGCTCGGCATAGGAAAGGTCGGTTCCTTCACGCTGCCATTGCCTTCTGCATTCCTGTGTGAGCCAGAGGCCCATGATATTCTTCAAAAGACGAATCGTATTTTCAACTCCCCCTTCATTCGTGAACTCATACTTGAAAGTCTTATCGTTGATTATAGCCTGCGGCACTTCGACGCCCATAAGCGACCATGTTCCCGATGAGAGATATGCCCAGTTTGCATCCCCGGTAGCCGGCACGGCGGCGACGGCCGAGGCCGTGTCGTGCGAGCCGATTGCGATTACGGGAATGGGGCCGCAGCGAATTTCCACTCCAACTTCGGCGCTCAACTGGCTCACAACGGTTCCCGGATTGATGATTTTCGGCATGATTTCAATCGGCAGGGACAGACCTTTTAGAACTTCTTTCGACCATTTACCGGTTCTCATGTCCATGAATTGCGATGTGCTTGCCAGGCTGTATTCTCCAAAAATCCTGCCGCACAGTAGGTAGCTGAACAAATCCGCAATGAAAACCAGGTTCGTAGCCTTGGCCAGGGCAATCGAGTTGTTCAGTCGCATCGCAAGCAGTTGATAGACGCTGTTGAACTGCAAAAACTGCAACCCGGTGCTTTCGTAAATCTCGCGTTTGCCGACGAGCTCGAATGCTTTTTCCGTCATTCCATTGGTCTGGCTGTCGCGGTAGTGAAATGGATTTTCAATCAGCTCGCCGTCGGCGTCCAGCAGGCCGAAATCGACGCCCCAGCTATCTATACCAATGCCCCAGACCTGGGCGCCTGCCGCTTTTGCCGCCTTGCCTATACCCGCTTTAATCTCGGAAAACAGCTTCTTAAAATCCCATCGCAGCGAGCCACCCTCTTTGATCGGTCCGTTGCCGAAGCGATGGATTTCTTCGAGGACAACTTTGTCGGCCGAAACCGAACCGAGCATCACTCTTCCGCTCTCGGCACCAAGATCAACAGCGATATATTTTTTCACTTCCGCCATCGTCAGCTCCTTATTCCAAGAATGTAAGCATAAGAAAATGAATTTATACTCCAGATTCTGTGCTATTGCAAATTGAAAATCGAAGTGTGGAAATGGAAAGGATGCGGGCGGATTATTTGGTTTTTAGCCTGATTTATTTCAGAACTTGAGCAGTCCTGACCGTGTGGAATCGATTAGTTTGGCTGGAATCGTATTTTGGCCTGGCCGATAAGGTAGAAGCTGCCGGTAATGCAAATCAGGTCTTCCTTGCTGACGGCACTTTTGGCAAGCAGCAGCGCCTGGCCCAGGCTGGAAGCGGTCTGGCACATCTTGCCGCAAATCTCCGTATACATCTCAGCCAAATCTTCCGGAGAAACTGCTTTGGGCGAGTTGCTGCGGGTGAAAATTACTTTATCCGCCCCATACTGAAGCATTTCCAGCATTCCTCTGACATCTTTGTCACTATTACAGCCGAAGATGACAACCATGGAATCATAAGGGATATTTTGACCTATCGCATGTATCAAAGCCTTAATGCTTGC
>DQCG01000345.1 GCA_003533825.1 Phycisphaerales bacterium | reverse complement strand
TTCTACAGGGATAAGGTGCCGAAATTGGTCAAGCAGCTTCTCGTGTTCGCCTTCGTAACGTTCGCGTGGATTTTCTTCCGGGCCGAAAGCATTGGTGACGCAGGATTAATCATAACAAGAATATTCAGCTCAGGATGGGCGAATCCCAATTGCCCCGTGTGGGCTTTAGTTCTGATTTTCATTGTCTGGCTTTACCAGTTCGCGCATGAATCCCGGCTCCGATGGATTTTTGATTTGGCGCCGGTTCGCATCGGGATCGTTGTAGGGATGATTATTTACCTGGCTGTTTTTGCTCCTTCGAGCGAGCAGGGATTTATCTATTTGCAGTTCTAATTAATCGAATATGAAACTCAACGGCACAAAAAAAGATAAGATAATGAAAGAGGCGGACAAGACACAGGTTACGTTTAGCTCCAATAACATACGATTATCCGGCCTGGAATGGATAATTACTGCAATTATCTGCTCGACGTTACTTTGCCTCGGCCCGCAGTTCTGGGGACGGCTCGAAAAGTTCGATCCCGGAGACGACTACCGGCTGCCGTACACGTTGGGCAACGATTACTGGCTCTACGGCCGTAATTGCCGATGGGCCTGCTCGAAGTACGATACGCTTGTGGTTGGCGATTCTGTCATCTGGGGACATTACGTATCCGCAGATGATACGCTGTCGCACTATCTCAATCAAAACACCGGCAAAAAACGCTTCGCCAACCTGGGAGTGGATGGTTTTCATCCCGCGGCGCTGGGAGGGTTGCTGAGATACTATGGACGGGATATCTCCGGCAAGAATGTGATTATACAATTTAATCCCTTGTGGATGAGCTCGGCAAAGCACGACCTGCAAACAGAAAAGGAATTTCATTTCAACCATCCTAAGCTTGTGCCGCAGTTTTTCCTGAAGATTCCATGCTACAAGGATTCCTTTTCCAAACGGTTCTCCGCCGCGGTGGAGCGATATGTGCCGTTTTTCGGCTGGGCGTCCCATTTGCGGATCGTCTATTACGATAATATGGACCTGCCGAACTGGACGCTGGAACATCCCTATAAGAATCTTTTGGCCGCCGTCACGCTCGAACTTCCCGCTTCGCAGGATAATCTGCAGGAGAATATTTCCTGGACGGAGAAGGGCATCGCACAGGAAGATTTCCAATGGGTCGAGCCGGGACAGTCGCTGCAATGGCGTTTCTTCCAGCAGACAATTGAGTTGCTCAGGGCAAGAAAAAACACCGTATTTGTTGTAGTCGGGCCGTTTAACGAGCACATGTTGAAGCCGGACAGCTACAAGACCTACCAGAAGATGAAAAGTGAGATTGAGACGTGGCTCAAGCAAAACAATATAGCCTATTGTATTGCTCCGGTGCTGCCAAGCGAGTTGTATCGTGATGCCAGCCATCCGCTGGGGCGGGGATATGCCATGCTTGCAAAGCTGCTATTTGAAAATCAGTCTTTCAAATCGACTATTCTCAAGGTGAGTGGCAATTAGGCTGCCGATAGACATATTTCATAAAAGTAGTACAATGCTGGGTACTATGAATCATAATAAGAAACTATCGTTGCGAGTTGTAATTATATTGCTAACCGGGCTGGCTGCTGGTTGTCCGGGACAAACGGAAAAGATGGGAGATATTGAATTGAAGCTGAAAGAAAAAGCGGAAGAGCTGGCTCGGAAATATATGATTATCGATACCCACCTGGATGTGCCTTATCGTCTTAAGAAGAAGATGGAGGATATCTCAGAAAGAACGGCAGGGGGGGACTTCGACTATCCGCGGGCCAAAGAAGGCGGGCTCGACGTGGCATTTATGGCCGTATACGTGCCCGCTGAATATGAGGGGACGGGAAACGCTTACAAGTTTGCCGATGAGACGATTGACATGGTCGAAGGTTTCGCCCGGACCTGGCCCGACAAGTTCATGATGGCCCGGTCGGTTGCGGACGTGAAGAAGCAGTTCGGTTGGGGCGGTATGTCTCTCACTATGGGAATAGAAAACGGAACGTGTCTCGAAGGCAACCTCGAGAATCTAAAATACTTCCATGACCGCGGCATCAGCTACATAACGCTTGCGCACTCGAAGGCCAATCATATTTGCGATTCGTCTTTCGATCCCGAGCGCAAATGGAACGGCCTGAGCCCTTTCGGCAAGAAAGTCGTTTCGGAAATGAACCGTCTCGGGATGATTGTCGATGTTTCGCACGTCTCGGATGATACGTTCTATCAGATCATCGAGTTTTCAAAGGCCCCTGTGGTCGCGACGCACTCATCCTGCCGCCATTTTGTCCCCGGCTATGAACGGAATATGAGCGATGAGATGATAAAGCTGTTGGCTAAAAAGGGCGGCGTGATTCAGATAAATTTCGGCTCGATGTTCATCGGCAGAAAGGTCAATGAACAATCGGCGGAACTCAAAAAAAGCTTGAACGAATATATCGAGGCCCACAATCTGGAAGGTAAGGAGAAAGACGATTACATCGAAAAGTTCAAGCGTGAGCACCCACTGCAAAAGGTCCATGTCTCAAATGTTGCTTCGCATATCGAACATGTGATAGAGCTGGTCGGAATCGATTACGTCGGACTTGGCTCCGATTACGACGGCGTCGGTGACAATCTGCCCGTTGATCTGGAAGATGTATCCTGCTACCCGAACCTTATCTACGAGCTTTTGAAAAAAGGTCGCACCGAAGAAGATATCGAAAAAATCTGCTCCGGCAACTTTCTCCGCGTCTGGGCGCAGGTCGAGAAAATCGCCCGTGAGCTGCAATCGAAACATTGATTGCAGCGTAAATTTTAAATCAACCGGCTCAGTCTTTCCAGGGAATCTTCCAAGAACGGGCCTCGGCCCCGAATACCTGCGAGACCTGCAGTCCGTTTGCCTGAGATATGTAGAAGAGCCTGCCGTTCGATACAATACCGCCCACACATTCGCGTGCATCCACGGATGGCCCGGAGGATACTATCCTGTTGCCGTCCGTAGTGTCAATAAGGTCCATGTTGGAACCCATTATATAAGGCTCGGACAAAGTGAACCGGGTGCACGCATATTTCTTGTCGAAGGAGGAAAGAATCTTTCCCATCTGTTTGTCGATCAGATAGCTCGGTTGGCCGGTGGAGCCGTGAGTGAACAGGAAATTTTTTCCGATTGTCACGACGTTCACCGCTTTTCCGACCGGTTCGGACCGCCATATCAGTGCGCCGCTGACGGCATCCAGGCACATCACATAACGGTTCTGAGTTTTCTCTGTCGGCGGGTTGTATCCGCCCAGGTATAGCCGGCCACCGTCGGCGGAGATGGTACAGCCGGCGGTGACATAGTATTTTGTCGTCAACCATATCACCTGCCCGGTAAGTGGTTCGATTGCGGCCGTCAGACCTCTGGTTTTGGGCTGGCCGCCCCTTCTCTTCGGCGCATAACCGAAGAAGGTCGAATAATAGAGCGTATTGTCCATCAGTGCCAGACCGGAATCGTTGCCGCCGGTGCCGAACTGCGAAAGATCGATGGTCCAGACTTCCTTGCCGGTCTCGATGTCCCACGCCCGGATAAAGGGTAAATTATCCTTGGGATAGTACGGATTGTTATGGCCGTAAATCCAGCTCATGATCTCGGCACCGTCGGGTGCCTCGACCGGCTCGCCTTTCTGGAGATAAGCCTTATCTGTTCCCTGCGCCGCGTATTTTCCGGAACCGTACACATAAATCGCGAGGTTCTTGTAGATAACCGGCGGTTGCTGCCGGCTCCAGCTCGGCGAACCTGTAAACGGCGCATCCCAGAGCATCTGTCCGGTGGCTGCGTCCAGGCAGCGCAACCGCGATTGTTTCATTCCCGCCTGGGGGACGAGCAGGCGTTCGTTATGATAAACCGGGCCGGTAAAGGAGATATGCACGCCGGGCCAGTACCGCCGCCACAGGAGCCTGCCCGTTTCCTGCTCGACGGCGAAAATCTGTCCCTCGGCGGTGTGGGTGTACATCCGGCCGCCGCCGCAGACGGGTATATGTTTGAATGTGCCTTCGTATCGCCGTATCCATTTGACTTTAAGAGGTAGTGCCAGGCCCTGATCGTTCGCATTCGTACTCGCCTGGTCGCCGAAATTCGTGAACCAGTTGTATTTTGCGCCGGCCAGCCTGCTTGTCAGCGGACTCCGGATTTTTTGAAGTTGAAGGTCTTTAGATGGCAGGGCCGCCCGGCCGCCCGGCCCGAGGATATACAAATACCCATCCTCGCAGCCGAAATATACCCGGCCGTCACAGACCGCTACTGGCGCGGAAATAGCTTTTCCGAATGCGGTCTTAAACGACCATACGTTACCGGTTCCGGTCAGTGGAACTACGTAAAGGCTGCCGTCAAGGCCGCCATAAACCGCCGTATCGCGAAGAAGAATCGGCGGGGTGATCGAAGGATAGCCCCCGAGATATTGAGCCTGCTCAACTCCGGGAGAATGTTTGCAGAATCCGTAGCCTTCTTCCGGCCGACAGCGGTACACATCCCGGCCGCGAATACTGACCGAGCAGAAGCTCAGCGAACCCGGCCGATTTATCTCGGTGAGA
Source organism: Phycisphaerales bacterium (assembly GCA_003533825.1). Taxonomy (GTDB): domain Bacteria; phylum Planctomycetota; class Phycisphaerae; order Sedimentisphaerales; family Anaerobacaceae; genus JAFGPJ01. Next base: position 2,258 of record DQCG01000345.1, on the reverse strand, counting down.
GTTCCGCGGACATAGTCGAGCTTGCCCCGGCTGCCGGGTAGCGGTATTATTTCGACTCTGCCCGTGTTGTCGCGACGGTGCCACTGCCGGTATAGCAGGCCGTCTTCGCTTATGCTCAGCCCGAACGTCGCCGGCTTCTCAGAGCCTGCATAGGACGGTATGTCAGCAATCTCGCGAAGCTCGGCGCGGTCGCCCTTATCTTCCAGGCAGATTCCCGGTCCCGCCGACACGACGAGCATCCTGCCGTGGACGGCGATATCGGTCGAGCAGCAAAACTGGTCTCGCCACGTCGCTCTTCCGGCTTTGTACCTGCACCATTCTTCACCGCTCCAGCGGTCGCCTTTGAATCCGAGAGACTCCCTGACGAAATCCCACTTCCAGCAGACGGTCCCATCGGGTTCGAGGGCGTAGATTTGCGAGCCGAGCGTGGCGAAATACACACGGTCGTTAGCCGGTACGGGTGTAGTGAAGATTGGCTCGCCGCACGCGATCTTCTTGACTACGTTTCCACTAACTCTATCCAGCACGAAGTACGAGCCTGCCATCGTTCCTAAGTGCAGGTATCGCCCGGCGACGGCCGGCGATGATATGTTGTTGCAGTTGGCTTTGCCGGCACCGGTGTCGAACTTCCACAATACATCGAGCGTTGACGCATCGATACAGAAAACAATTCCCGAGCCGTCAACGACATACACGCGTCCGTCGGCTATGACCGGCGAGGTAAAGACCGCGTCGGTCAGCTCAACGGCTCCCAGAAGACCGAGAGGTGTCGTTACACGTCTTTCCGGCACGTTTCCCGAATGCCGGCAGTCGTATTTGAACTGGAGCCAGTCTTCCGCTGCGGTTGCAGTCGTCGCCAATACCAGAGTAAGAACTGTCAACAATGTGATTATTGTCTTGGGGATTCTCATTGTGCTTTTCTCCTATTATTCCATGTTTCCCGGTTTGTGCCGATATTCCAGTGCTCTGGTGAAGTAATCGTCCAGAAGCTCGATTTCGAATTCCTCAATCATCTCGTCAACTCCGACCGTTTCGTGCTCGCTGGAGATCAGGACCGAACCTAAGCAACCCGGGTCGGATATCGTGACCTTCGGCCCGTATTTGGCCTTCAGCTTTCGCAGCCGCTCCCAGTTATAGTCCAGGTGGGCCAGTTCGCAATCCAGATTCACCCTGGCGACGGCGAAGTTGAAGTAATTCGTGTTGGACGCGATAATTTGCCCCAGCGGATTGCGAATTTCAGAAGGCGTCGCTCTGCCGGCAATCGCCCCGACAAAATGGCACCGGCAGGAATAGGCCCAATAGCTCTGCATCAGCCCGCCGTGGTACATCGATGAAAAAATGATGAGGTCCGGTTTAGCCTTTACGTATTTCAATCTCAATTCGTCGAAATTCAGATCGAAGCAGATTGCCATTGCGACCCGGCCGAAATCGCACTCGAAGACCGGGGCATCTCTGCCGCAGAGAGTCCCCTTTTCGATCTCGCCGATTGTCGGATGATTTTTATTGTAAATGCCGGCGATGTTTCCCTTTCGGTCGATCAGAAAACTCGAATTCCGCCGGCTGCCGTCCGGCATGATTCGGTAAGCAGAATAGACGATGTAGCATTTATTCTCTCGCGCGGTGCGCGCGAAGAACTCCTGCACCTGGTCATTGCGAACCTTGTAGTATTCCAACAGCTTCTCGGCGCCGAATCCGCCCGGCCGGTCGCAAGCCTCCGGCACGACTATCAAATCGGGCCTGTCCGGCAGAACCTGTGTGAATTGCCGTTTCCAGTGGGCAATTATTCTTTCGACGACCTGTTGCGGCTCAGTGTTGCCGGCGACGGATGCCGGCGACGAGCCGAGCGTGGCGATTGTGACATAGCCTTTTTTCTTGCTGCTGTTTTCTGCACGGACGGCATTGTCGAATTCCGGAATAAGGCATAAAAAAATTATCAGAAAAAATAACCGGCCTAAAATCATTGGATTTGATTTCAAATTTCTCATATTCCGTTCTCCTAAACGATCTGCTATTTTTCAGAACGCCGGTCGTCGACGGCTGTTTTGGCGACGATTTTATTGCTGTCGAGGGTAACCCGGCCGACGTGCTCTTCGATACGAATTCCGACGGTTTGCTTTTGCTCCTCGCCACTGCGCGTGTCGCAGATGGTATTATTCTTGAAGACCAAATCGTTGGTATATCCCCGGATTCGTATTCCCGCCGCTTCCTGACCGATGCCGTTATTCTCGATGACATTGTCCTCAAGGCGGTTTCGGTGA
>DQCG01000078.1:8656-9635 GCA_003533825.1 Phycisphaerales bacterium | reverse complement strand
GGTTTGGCTGGTAGTTATTCTGTCGGTCATCTCAATACAAAATGCAATATATAAAATTATGAAGGGAATATAAAAATGAAAAACGTATGGATATTAGCCCAAACAGACAGCAGCGATGCTTCACCGGGCATATCTTCAGAGCCGGTAACTTCGGATGAGCAAACGACAACGACCGTACAATCCGATTCCGATGCACCGACAGAAACTCCGAAGCGGAGTCCTTTCGGCGGCACGCAATTAATCTTTCTCGCTTTGATGTTCGTCCTTATGTATATGATCCTTTTTAGAGGGCCTCGAAAGAAACAGCAGCAGCACAAACAAATGGTGCAATCGTTGACGAAAAACGACAGAATACAGACGATTGGCGGAATTATCGGAACCGTCGTCGATATTAAGGAAGATGAGATTACGCTGAAAATTGACGAGTCTAATAATACGAAAATTAAGATTCTCCGTTCAGCAATCGGTAGAAATATGTCGAAAGATAAGAATTAGTCGTTGTACTTAACCGGCTGTTTCACAGCCGTTAAAGCGATATGCAATACGATATTTGAGGAAAGTTATGAGCAAGAATCTGACGCCGAAAATTATTCTAATCATTGTTTTAGTAATTGTTGCGCTCTGGACTTTATATCCCCCAAACAAGACCTTAAAGCCCGGTATAGACCTGGCAGGTGGGACAAGTCTTATCTATGAAATTGACACTCACGGTCTTAAAGAAGCAGATAAGAAAGGTTTATCGCAGAAATTAATAACCGTTCTGCGAAGGCGAATAGATCCCGCCAACATCCAAAACCTTATATGGCGACCGCTGGGCAACACCCGTTTTGAAATACAAATGCCCTTAGCAAGTGTAGAAGCACGCCAAAAACGCCAGAACTATGAGAAGGCCGAGACTGAACTGCTCGATAAAAACGTCAGTGTTGCTAAAATCATGCGCTCCCTCAAGAATCCCGCAGAAGAGCGAACCGAACTCTTT
>DQCG01000078.1:6341-8650 GCA_003533825.1 Phycisphaerales bacterium | reverse complement strand
GCTCATGACGAACGCCAGGGTCTGAAAGACAGAAGGGATACCCTTTATAGCAACCGAGAAGCAGCGGAAGAAAAGATTACATCGGCCGGTCTTGAACTTGATCGAATCAGTGAAAATGTAAGTACCTGGGCCGGACTAAGTGAACAAGATCTCCTAAAATCAATAAGAGAATTCACTGATGCCAATGATAATCTCGACCTGCTGGCGGGATATGTCAAGACCTACACCGAGTGGTCCGAGGTTTCGAATCAGTATCTGGAGAAAAACGCCGAGTATATAAAAGCAAGAAACGCCATCAATCAATTAAATCTATCGAAAGACCGGTTAGATTTCTGCCTTGGGCTGGCCCAAAAGTCCACTAAACGCAGAGAGCAAATCGAAAAACTCAAAACCGATTTTTTTGATAGGACAGATCAAATCAGCAACTTGGTCACGGCATTCGACGAGTACAGCCCTTTTAGAGGCAGGCTCGACGATCCCAAGGACTTGCAGCGAATGCTAAAAGGCGCCGGAATACTGGAATTTAGAATACTGCCCACTCAGGGACACCCCGAGGTGGATATGGACCTGATGTCCGGCTACATCGAGAAACTCAAGGAGCAAGGACCGGGATCCGCCTCAGACAGCCAGTATAAATGGTGTGAAATAGAGACTTTCGAAGAATGGTCGGCAGCCGACAGGGAGAAACGACCTTCAATTACCGAGACATTCGGCGACAAATACTATGTCCTGGCGAGCAACAAAACAAATGAAACGATGCTGCACAGCACCGGCAAGAGAGAGTGGAAACTGCAAAGGTCCTATCCTACGACCGATGAAATGGGTCGAAGGGCAATCGGATTTCTACTGGATGACAGAGGCGGACTTCAATTCGGTCAAGTGACCGGAAAGAACATCGACCGGCCTCTGTGCATTCTGCTCGATGGAATCGCAATCTCGGCACCGAATATCGAAACCCGTATTCGCAGACAAGGCTCAATAACAGGCTCCTTCAGCCAGGTAGAAGTTGAAGATATGGTCAACAAGCTGAACGCCGGCTCTTTGCCTGCAAGACTTATCGAGCAACCTATATCGGTCAACACGATCGGCCCATCCATCGGCGTCGACAATCGCGACCAGGGCATCAAAGCCGGTTTGATCGGCCTTGTGGCAGTCATCATTTGTATGGCAATTTACTATTGCATAGCCGGCTCTATTGCAGATGTGGCATTGCTTCTGAATATGCTTTTTGTCATGGCCATCATGGCCGGCGTGCGGGCAACCTTCACGCTGCCGGGCATTGCCGGCATCATCCTGACAATCGGTATGAGCGTGGACGCCAACGTCCTCGTTTTCGAAAGGATACGAGAAGAGCAACTGCGGGGCGCATCGCTGAGAATCGCCATCACAAACGGCTACCAGCGAGCCTTCAGAACGATTTTCGATGCGAACCTGACCACGTTTATTACCGCCGCCATCCTGTACTGGCGCGCTTCAGAAGAAGTCAGGGGCTTTGCGATTGTGCTTATGCTCGGCATAGCATCCAGTATGTTCACGGCGTTGTTTGTAACGCGAGTGGTTTTTGATTTTCTATTATCCAGGCGAATTATCAAAGATCATTTACTCATGCTCCGCATCATCCATAATCCGAATGTAAACTGGATGCACTCCAGGCCAATCTTCTTTGCCGTATCGAGCGTGCTGATAGCAGGTGGATTACTTGTCTTCTTTACAAGAAACGATGTGGAGAATAATAAATACGATATCGAATTTACCGGCGGAACCAATATACAAGTCAATCTGAAAGAAACCCTCGACCGACAGGAGGTCGAAGACAGGATCCATAAAATCGGGACTGATTTGAACAATCCCGGCCTTGAAACGGCAAATGTTTACAGTATAGGAAAGTCCGGTCAACAGTATGAAATCAGCACAACGGAAACAAACAAGATAAATGTTACAACAACTTTCCCCCAGTCTGCTCAGCACTCTGTCAATGAGCTAACGGCCTCAATAGAAAAGGCTCAGGAGGAGCTTGCCGGCAGACTCAGTAACCTGCTTGTCACACAGAATGCGAACAACAGCGCGGCTTTCACGATATCAACAAGCCAGATGAACCAGTCTCTGGTCGCAGACGTGTTGACAGCAGCCTTTCCCGATGCCAATATCTCGGAACCACAGGTCGATGAAATTGTCAACAACGCGATACTATCCGCTTTTGCAGATCAACTGGAAGTCCAACAAAATCTTCAACCCAAAATCAACTCTGAGCAAAAGATATCTGAAGACCTTATAGACTCTTATCCCGAACTCATTGATTTTCTGGGCGG
>DQCG01000078.1:0-6284 GCA_003533825.1 Phycisphaerales bacterium | reverse complement strand
CAAAGATTCAAAGATTTGCTGTTTAAGCCCGACATGCAGGGCCTCGAACGTTATCCCTACGAAATCCTCGATTCAAATCTGAACGTCATGGCCGGGTCGGACCAAACTGTCAATTCCTTTATTTACGTAAGCGCCGATCCCGAAGCAGGTTTCCGCGAACTTTCCGAGGAAGAATGGACACGGTTCGTCGATAACGAAAGGGCCAAAGTCCTGGCGGCAACCAGGCTCGAAACATCACTGCCGCGCGTAAGACAATTTGATCCCTCGGTGGGTGCCGAGCAAAAACAAAGGGCGTTGATTGCCATTGTCCTGTCGTTATTTGCGATCGTCACTTACATCTGGATTCGATTCGGAAATGTCCGCTACGGCATCGCCGCCATTGTAGCACTGGTGCACGATGTATGTATCACTCTCGGAGCGGTCACCATCTGCACTTATATTGCAGATAAATCAATAGGGGAAATTTTCTTAATCGGCGACTTCAAAATCAATCTTGCAATGATAGCCGCTTTTCTTACGCTAATCGGATACTCACTCAACGATACAATTGTTGTTTTCGACCGCATCCGGGAAAATCGCGGCAAGGCCCGCCAGCTCAATCCACAAATCATAACCAACAGTATTAACCAGACGATTTCCAGGACGATTCTAACCTCCTTCACAACATTTGTCGTTGTGCTGATAATGTACATTTTCGGCGGCCCCGGATTACGAGGCTTTACTTTCGCAATCGGTTTCGGCATCATAATAGGCACCTATTCGTCTATTGCAATTGCTGCACCAATATTGCTGCTCGGCACCAATAACAAAAAGGGAAAAGGCAAAATAGAAAAAAAACGGAGTAAATAGCGTTTGGCGTTACCGTTCCTGCAGAAACAGGAATTCATAGCCTGTTCGCTATCCTTTTTGTCAAATGCAAAAAGACATGAAAATCGGATTCTTTTTGGGCCTGACACTGGTAATCACCGCCGTGCTCTGGCTGGCTACCCGCCCGAACCTTAGTCCGGAGGCGAGAATACAGCAACTTTACGATATGGATTCCCGGCGGCAGCCCGACGAAAAGCCCTTCGTTCCCACCATTGTGAAAAGTCCTGAGCCTGATTCCATTGTCGAGCAACGTGAAAATCTCACCCCCCCACCGGCCGAAATCCCGAGTGACGACACTGAAACCGATATTGAGAATGAAAAAAACGACCTGCCCGACTCTACAATATACGAGCAGGCCGAAAAGATAGAAGCTCAGAAATATCACATCGTACTTAAGGGCGAAACGCTATCCGAGATTTCCTATAAATACTATGGCTCGGCAAGCAAATGGCAAAATATTCTGGACTCCAACCCGGAAACGATCAAAGATGCGAATAAAATCAAACCCGGAATGAAACTGATTATCCCCAACTAAACTATCCCGGCTGACATGATTAAAGGGATTTTGCCGCCGTGCTGTCGAGGAGCCAGGTAACCTTATCGAGAACGGGCCAGAGGGCGTGAATCGGATACCGCACTTCATCTGGCTCGCTCGTCAAAACCGTTTTCAGAATGTCCGATTTCTCCCGGCCGCAAACTAATACAACCAAATGACAGGCAGCGCGTAAAACCGGATGTGTCAGGGTGATTCTGTTCAGCTTCTCATCCAAAACATAAACAACGCACGCTAAATCTTCCGTATCAAAAGCGGCATAAGAGTTCGGAAACAACGAGCCGGTATGCCCGTCGGCGCCCATCCCGAGCAAAATCAGATCGAACTCAGGAAGCTGCCCGGCTTCGAGGCCGAAAACATCTCGAATGGTTTGCTCATAATCGTTAGCAGCGATCTTGAAATCTTCGTCCTCGGTTGGAATGCGATGAACATTCGCATCGGGGATAGAAACCTTGTTCAGGAAAGTGTCGACAGCGAGTTTGTAATTACTCCACTCCGAATCCGGACTAACGTATCGCTCATCGACCCAGAACAACTGTATCTTTCCCCAGGGCAGAGAGATTGCCTTTGGCGCCTCGCCGAGCAGCTCAAAAAAACGTTTGGGAGTATTGCCTCCCGATATGGCCACATAAAATGCGTCCTTCGCCTTTATTGCCTTTTGCGCATCGGCAACAAAAATCCCAATGCTTCTTTGAGCAAGACTCTCAGGATCGGAAACAACTTCAATTTTCGGTTTATATTGCGCAGTCGTTCTCATAATTCCCCCTGCTTAACCCCCCAGATGAGAAATATATTTCGTCCTAAAATCATACTCCCACCTTCTGAAGAAAATGCAATCTGCAGATATTATGCACTTAAAGAGATATTTTAGCCAGAAAATCCTCGAAAAATTTTTGACTATTTTCTAACTCGACGTAAGATAGCAACTTATAGACTCTAATCGGCGGATTCGGCTGTAAAAATCCGACCCTTGATATCTTCAAGAATCATATATAGCGAAGGTACGAGCACCAGTGTGATGCATGTCGCAAACATCACTCCGAAGGCGAGGCTTATTGCCATCGGTATAAGAAACCGTGCCTGCAGGCTTCTTTCGGTTATCATCGGCAGCAGGCCGAAAAAGGTCGTTAGAGTTGTCAGCATAATCGGCCTGAACCGGCGAGTCGCACAATCGCGCAGCACCTGATGCAGCTCAATGCCGCTTCTGCGCTGCCGATTGATCAGGTCAATTATAATCAGCGAGTCATTAACAACCACCCCGGATAGCGCCACAATACCAAACATCGACATTATGCCAAAGTTATATCCCATCAATAAGTGCCCGATTGCCGCTCCCACAATCCCGAAGGGGATGGCCGACATAATGATAGCCGGCTGTGAATAGCTCCTGAACTGCACGGCTAATAATCCATAGACCGCCAGCATCGCGATGATGAAATTCGTTTTCAGGCTCCCCAACGACTCGGTCATCTCGCGCTGCTCGCCGCCGAAGCGATACTGCAGGCCGCTAAACTCTCGAACTAACTCCGGCAACCCACTTGAGAGCAGCTCCCGATTAATCACATTGGCATTGGCAAGAGTTTGATCGACATCAGCCGAGACGCTAACGACACGTTTGCGGTCTATACGCTTGATTGCAGAATAGCCCCGGCCATATTGCACCTCCGCGACCGTATCGAATGGAATCTCCGTACCATTCGGCAGCCGGATCCGCATGTTCTCCACGTCCGCAAGGCTTCTGCGCTCAGCCTCCGGATAACGTACCATCACGCGAATATCATCCCGCCCCCGCTGTATCCGCTGAACCTCGTCACCATAGAAACCCTGCCGGACCTGCCTTGCCAGATCAGACAGCGTCAAATCCAACGTCCGGCCGGTTTCTTTTAGCTTAAGTTTCAACTCCACCTTGCCGGGCTCGAAGTCGTCCTGAATGTCGCCAACGCCGGTATAGTCTCGCAAAACGCTCTTTAACTTCTCCGATGCAGCCAAAAGTGTATCGAAATCCTGATGCGACAACTCCACATTTATAGGGTCACCCGTGCTGGCAAACTCCGAGATGAAGGTCAATGACGAAACTCCGGCAACTTCTCCCACCAGCTCTCGCCAGCGATTCTTGACGGTTATGCTCGACAGGTCCCGCTCTTCGGCCCCGAGCAGCTCGATATTGATCTCCGCCAGGTGCGATTGTCCCCCTCCGCCAAGGTCAACCTGAACGGGTCCGCCTCGCCCGACGGTAGGCTGAGCTCCAATGGTCGTAGCGACATGCTTTCGAAGCGAGATATCGCCCCCACGCTTTTTATCGAATTCGTCGATTGTTTCAAATGCTTCGGCCTCTATTTTCTCTGCAACCGCACGGGTCTGGCCGACTGGTGTACCCAACGGCATCTTGATCAAGGCAATCACGTTATCGGCTTCCATCGCGTCAAAGAAGACAAACTTAATATACCCCCCGGCGACAATCCCGATAGTTGTCAGAAATATAGCGATGCCACATGCCAACGTGACATAGCGCCACCGGACCGCGCGTTCGACAAAACCTGCAAAAGGGCCGTTTATAAAACTTTTAAGACCTCTATCGGTCACATCATTGATCTTGTCTGTGAAACGTCTTATGCCCTTGCCAGGCCTGCCCCCCTTCGAAGACAAATGCGCAGGCAGGATCAGCAATGCTTCCACCAGCGAGAATCCCAGCACACCGATCACTACAATAGGCAGGACACGAAGAATCTTGCCCATAATCCCGCCGGTATAAGCCAGCGGTATAAATGCAAACACCGTGGTGAGTACCGCCGCGACTACAGGCCAGCACATCTCCCTCACACCTTTGACAGCCGCATCGAGCCGCTGAAGCCCCTGCTGTCGATACGAGAATATATTCTCGCCCACAACAATCGCATCGTCCACTACCAGACCGAGCACCATGATAAAAGCAAAAAGGCTCATCATGTTGATCGTCACATCGAAGAGAGGTAAAAGCCAGAACGCCCCAAGAAACGATATCGGGATACCCATCGCGGTCCAGAACGCGAGCCTTACGTTCAGAAAAAACGTCAAACACACGAACACCAGGATAAGGCCGATGTAGCCGTTTCTCGTCAGAAGGCTCAGTCGCGCCTTGAGAAACTCGGTATCATCTTCCCACAATGCCAGCGAAACCCCTTCCGGCAAGGAATCTCGCTTCTCGCTAACATACTCCTTGACGGTCCGCGCGACATCCAGCGCATCCTGCTCACCTGTCCGGGAGACCTGAATGAAAGCGGCACGTTTGCCGTCAAATCTCGCGGAAAGATCCATGTCCTGAAACTCGTCCCTGACTGTGGCGATATCGCTTAGTCTTATCCGGGTTCCGTCGTTCCGCGTGACTACGATAACCTCTTCAAATTCAAGTCCGTAGTATTTCTGTCCCTTCGTCCGGACTAAAATCTCGCCGCCCGAAGTTTTGACCGAGCCGGCCGGGATATCCAGCGACGAATTCCGGACCGCTCGCATCACCTGATCGAAACTGAGATTGTAACGGCGTAGATTCTCCTCGGAAACCTCGATTGAAATCTCGTACGGCCTGATTCCCGAAATAGTCGCTTGTGTGATGTTCTCCTTATCAGTTATTTCATTACGAATCCGGTCCGCCAGTGTCCTTAAGGTTTGCTCGGAAACATCGCCGTACAAAACGATCGAAATAACCTTGAAAGTCGTTTTCAGCTCCGAGATAATCGGCTTTTCCGTCTCTTTCGGGAAAGTTATTATCGTATCAATCTCCGCCTTGACATCATCGAGCACTTCCTTGACATCGGCATATTCCTCCACTTCCACGAGGGTCGAACCCATTCCCTCAGCCGCAGTAGAGGTCATCCGTTTGATGCCTTCCACACCTGCGATAGCCTCCTCAACACGCGTACACACTCCCTCTTCGACGTCGGACGGCGATGCACCGAGATAAGGAACCATGATATTGATCATATCAAGGCTCATCTCAGGAAACACTTCCAGCCTTGCCGAGAAGATCGCCATCAATCCGGCCGCCCCGATCAGGAGCATCAACAGATTTGCTGCAACGTGGTTCGAGGCAAACCACTCCAGAACACCTTTTTTTTCTTCGGAGTTTTTCACTTAATTTTCCTCCGGCTCGTCTGGCTTATTGCCATTTTGCCCTGACTTTTCGCTTTGAGTTGCGACATCAGCTTCTGTCCGCACTTCCATACCATCTACAACCGCATCCAGGGAGCTTATAACTACATTTGCATCATCGAGAACGTCCGAGACGACATAAGCGAAGTTTTTATCGAACCGGACAACCTTTAAAAGCCGGATACGGAGACGATTGCCGTTTACCAGCCACATTTGGTTGCCCTCGCGTATCGCATCGCGGGGCACGGAGACCGCGTTGCGCAGCGTATTACCTCGAATCAGAACCTCGGCGAATATTCCCGGCAGTAACGGTGGCCTGCCATCGACTACCTTGAACGGCTCCGGCACTTCAACAACGATAGAAATCATCCGGGAAGTCCTGTCCACCTGACCGGTCGTGCGGACCACGTAGCCTTTCCAGATATGTTCGGCTCCGGCGAAGTCCGCTTTCACCTCGGCCGGTGTTCCTTTGGCGGAGGCCGGGTCGCCGTTTGAGAATATTGAATTCTCGAAAACATCGAACCAGGCCAGCTCGCTATCCTTTAGCGGCACCTCTATTTCCACCGAAGAAGTTCCATAAGCCTTTGCCAAAGGCTGCCCCATGACAACGTACTGCCCAAGATCGACGTTCTCGGTGGTAATCAGGGCATCGAACGGCAGGGACAGACTGGTTCGTTCGAGTCTCAACTGCGCGGTCGCGAGCTGAGCCTCCGAGGAATCCAGCATCGCCTTCGCCTTG
>DQCG01000093.1:34693-36190 GCA_003533825.1 Phycisphaerales bacterium | reverse complement strand
CTTTTTCGATATGAACCAGCGGCCCTCACGAAACTGCATAACAGAACTAAAAGGCAAGGCTGAGCAGTTAAAAGAAAAGGGGCTGGCCGTCATCGGTATACAGGCCTCAAAGGTTAATGAAGATGAGCTGGATCGCTGGATAAAACAAGCCAATATTCGTTTCCCTGTCGGCACGATTAAGGGCAATATCGAAAGAAAGCTTTTCTTATGGGGTGTCCGATCTTTGCCATGGCTGATTCTGACAGATAAACAGCACATTGTCCGGGCGGAAGGATTTAGTTTGTCGGGGCTGGATGAAAAGTTAAAGGCGAATGAGTGAAAGGTTAATGTAATGAGACGATCGATCTGGGTTACTGTTGTGCTCTTGTGCTTGGCGCCTGCTATCGGAGCAGGACGAACTGATTCTCGTGTTATACATTTTCCGCCGGACCGATCCATCGGGATGCTTTATGTGCAGGATTGGGACAGCTTGGAAACGAGCAGCTATTCGGATTGGGAGCCGCTCTGTGAAGCTGCCGGTGACGTGACAGTTCCGGCGGGCAAGGCTCTGAGACTCGATTGGAGCAAGGAGGCGGGTGACGACTTGTCAGCTTTATCTGTGCTGGCTTCCAACGACCTGCAGGAACTCGATTTGGCAGATATCCAGATAGCGGATGACCAGCTAAGACACATAGTCCATCTGACCGGCCTTCAGGAATTGGACCTTTCCGAAACAAACATACTCGGCACGGGATTGAAATATCTGGCCAAACTTGATTCACTTAAAAAACTGTGGCTGGCCAATACTCACGTTGGCGACAGAGAGCTTGCTTATCTTCTGGAATTGCCTTGCCTGGAAGGTCTCGGCCTGCGGGATACTCCGACAACCGACGCCGGTATGGTTGTTGTAGGAAAGATCACATCTTTGGAGGTATTGTCCCTGAGTGCTGGCGTGGGTGACGAGGGTCTCGAACAGCTCAAGGGCCTCAAAAAACTGCGATGGCTGTCAACCGGGGATCGGGGTGTCACAGATAAAGGTCTTGAGTACTTAGCAGGTCTTACAAATTTGGAATATCTTGGCCTCGAAGGAGCTCAGGTGAGCGATGCCGGTTTGGTTTATTTGAGAAATATGTCAAAACTAAAGAAACTCAGACTCTATGGCACTCCAGTTACAGAAAAAGGATTTGTTCATCTGGAGAGTCTTAAGAATCTTGAAGAGCTATACGTACTTTATGGTGTCACCGAAACAGGTTTGACGACTCTGTCGAAATTAGCTTCGCTTAAAAACATAACGGTCGATGGAGATTCGCTCGGCAAAGAAGGGTTAAAACTACTGTCAAAGTTCAAATCGCTTGAGCACGTTTACATTGACAATACGGAGAAGATGGATTTAATTGTCAAAGAGCTGGTAAGCCTGCGCGGACTAAAAGAGCTGACTATCGGCACAGGTCTGACCGATGAGGGAATTGTGGGACTGAGAAATATGCATTCTCTGCAGGTTCTCACAATAGGCCCATC
>DQCG01000093.1:33928-34685 GCA_003533825.1 Phycisphaerales bacterium | reverse complement strand
GCTCCACAAGGCAACGCTGGCCTCAGAGGACGATTGGGCGGCGCTCGGCAAACTCTCGGCCCTGCAGACTCTGAGCTTGCGATACTTGCGGTCTGAGGTGACCGATGCCCATATAGCACACCTGACCGGTCTGCAATCACTGAAGGAACTCTCTATTGACGCTGTCATCTTCAAGGACCGAAAAGCGTTTATTTCCATGGACGTCACCGACATAGGATTGGGATACATTTCAAAACTCAAATCCCTGGAGCGACTTAGCCTTCGTGGCGCTAAAATCACAGATGAAGGACTTCAGCAGTTGTCTGAATTAAGGGGACTGAAATGGATTAGCCTCCAGGGCTGCAATGTCAATGAACAGAGCCTGCAACGGCTTAAAAAGAAGCTGCCGGCATTGCGATGGTTTTTGTATAATTTTCCCGATTCTCAGGGCGATTGATTATTTGTCGCAGGAGTTGTCATTCTTGCTCTGTGCCCGCTCGAAGATACTGCCAAGATTCAGGGCGTCCGGGCTGCAATTGGTGCATTCGAGGCAGCGGATACATCGCAGATCGTTCGGCGTCTTTTCCGGCTCTATGCCGTATTCGCACAATTTGTGACATCTTTCGCAGTGCGTGCATTTGTCGGCGTCGAACCGCAGGAAGAAGGCAGAGACACGATTGAACAGCGAGAATATTGCCCCGAGCGGACATAACATTCTGCACCAGGGCCTTCTGATAAAGAAGATGGCAATCAGGAACAGAACGAGAATCGTTAGCTT
>DQCG01000093.1:32522-33800 GCA_003533825.1 Phycisphaerales bacterium | reverse complement strand
GACGTATCGCAGGTACCCCGTGACTTTGGGCAGATCGAATTTCGGCGTCGGGACCTTGGCTGCCAGATCCTGCAGAAATCCGAACGGACAAATCCAGCCGCATATAAGAGTGCCGAATAAAGCTCCTACCGCAATGAGTAATCCGACCGCGATAAAGGGGAAAACGTGAAGCGCGCCGAATTGAGCGATTATGCCGATAGGGCATCCGAATGTCGCTAAGGGGCATGCATAACAATGAAAGACGGGCGAGCACATAGTGTGCATACGCAGGCCCGCCGGATCCAGCCAGACCATAAGAAATGCCGCCTGAATCCACATTCGCCAGCCGAGCAGTTTGGAAGTGAAACTGCCTGTTTTGTTTTTTTTGATCATGGCCACCATGATCTGCCTTTAACTGCCTCACGTCGAACAGGCTTCGGGAGCCTTCTCGCCTACTTCGTATGTTTGCTTGATCTTGCCCGATTCATCTCGCTTGACGCCGCTGACTGATGCTTCTTTGATAAGAGCAGGTTCCGACTTGGCAAGCATAACCGGCTGGCCGTCCTGACGGGCCGAAACCGTTGTCGAATGAAAGAACGCCCCGTATGCCAGCAGGGCCGCCCCGAACAGGACCAGCAGGCCGAAGATTAAGCTTTTTTTGTTTTTATTTATCATAAAAGCATTCCTTATTGCTTATTTTATCAACCAGACATATGCAAACGGTTAACCTGTGCCGGCGATTCAAAAATGGCGGAGGCGAATGGGAATCGAACCCACCCGGGACCTCATCAGCCCCACACTGGTTTTGAAGACCAGGGGCACCACCAGGCACCAGTCACCTCCGCGGAGGATTATCTTTTATTTTATCAGATTGCATAATAATATATCCGCTTCTTCCAGTCAATAGATACATTCTGTCCTCTGCTTTTTGCCTGCAACCGAATGCAAGTAACATTATAAGCCGACTTATCATCATATTGTATAAGACGAACTGCAAAGTAAAATGTTACAGGAAATCTGAAAAATATTCTCTCCCTTTCACTATTGAGACATTTCCTGCCATATCCAACTGTTTCCCAGTACTTTTGGTGTATAAAATTGGCTTTGTTTGGGTTTGTTTTTTCGCTGCCTCGATTCGTACAAAATGCCATAAAGCATTATTATTAGTGGCATAACATAAATTTTTCATCAAACAAATTGGCTTTGTTTTTTCAAATCACCCTTTTTTATCAGCCATAGGGCTGCGGGTGGCAGCCTCAAAGCCGCAGGCTTTGGGGATGGCTTGGGCAGGTTCCACCT
>DQCG01000093.1:29151-32451 GCA_003533825.1 Phycisphaerales bacterium | reverse complement strand
TTTGTTTTTTCAAATTAGCTGCG
The DNA here is from genome assembly GCA_003533825.1 of Phycisphaerales bacterium. GTDB lineage: Bacteria > Planctomycetota > Phycisphaerae > Sedimentisphaerales > Anaerobacaceae > JAFGPJ01. The sequence continues at coordinate 32,428 of DQCG01000093.1, read as the reverse complement.
AATTAACACCATGAAATAGTCAATAGTCGTGGATACCTATACCTATGGCACAGGTGGTACAAGTTTCGTAAATTTACCTGTGAGATGACGGTTTTGCCCCCTAAGGGAAAAGCTATCTCACGGGATTAACGCGGAAGAAAAGAAACAATCGTAAATGTCATAGTTCTCAATTCATAATTCACCATCCCATAATCGTATGTTAACTATATATTATATCACATCTAAAGTATGATTTCAAGTGAAAATCCCAAAAAAATCTCCATGAGACGAAGCTCTATCCCTGATTCTCGATGCTCGAATCCTGAATTCCGTAGTCATTTCCCCCTTTTTTCCTTGCTCAACAGACAATCACATCTATAATTAACCATAGTGAATAGGACAACTCCGAAGCGGCAACATCGTACCTTGTGTTCTCTTGCATTATACGAGAGACTTGGAATGTTATACGTAAATAATATAAGAATCCTAACGGAAAGGAGAACCGGCCTAAGTCGTAACCAAGAGATTACTAACAGACTTCAGACAATGCGGTATTATATTGACACATGGAGATGTCTTGAGTCTCATACGTAAACCATATAAACATTGTTAGAAGAAAAATAAAACAATGAAAATAAATTCTAATTTTTTCAAAACGATAAACGGCATAAAGACAAACGTAAAATTACTGGAAAACGTACAAGAATATGTTGATGTCATAGAGTATTTGCGAGAAACTTTTGATGTTGACAAACCGTGGTACAGAGGTGTTTCCCACGCAAAATACGAACTAATCCCTAAAGTGTACAGAGATCGCCTCTGGGAGCGCCACGAAAATTACGAATGGTGGCTATTTGTAGACTTCGAGAATAGAGCGAGACCGTTCATACCTAACCACTATAATTACTCTGAGTGGGATTGGTATTTTACAATGCAACACTATGGATTGCCTACAAGACTGCTGGATTGGACCCAAGGATCATTGATCGCCCTATATTTTTCAGTGAGAAAACCCGAGAATGCATATATCCCATCAGTTTACTTTATGAATCCATATTGGTTCGATGAGTATGTCTATAAGAAGAAAAAAGGTGAGGGCATGGTTTATAACACAGATGTCAGCGCCATTTCAGAAGAACATGAGTCCCGCATATCATCATACTTAGGGCCACGGGGAGAATCAACACCTTTCCCACTTTGCATTGAGCCCGCGTCAATCGACACTAGAATTCATGCTCAGAAAAGCGCATTCACCATTCATGGGAAGCACATTAACCCATTTAAAATCGTAGCGAGAGCCAATGATAAGGCTCAAATAGTAAAGATTAGGTTCTCCACAAAGAATGCTGCATATCTTAAACATCAATTGGATGGTATGGGCATTACAGAAGGAACATTGTTTCCGGGGCTTGAAGGATTATCTCAAGATTTGATATGGGAACGTGGGATCGAATGAATTTTTCTAATAACACCTTCTAACAATTCGCTTCAGCGGATTGTAAACGTTGCGCATTTCCAACTGATGAGTTACAACGTTAGACGAAATGATATAATAAATTAAAAAAGAGGTTAAGATGGATAAAAAGAAGAAAATGTCAATACCCATTTCAAATCGTGTTTCACAAATGCCAAAGTCAGCCATCCATGAAATGACACGTTTATCCAAAGAAGTAGATGATGTAGCATTTTTGTCGTGGGCGAAACCAACTTCCGGTACTCCGGAACATATAAAGAAAGCAGCGATCAAAGCAATGGAGGAAGGAAAAACAGGAGGTTATTCTGAACCAGAAGGTATTTATGAATTACGAGAAGAAATAGCGAAAAAATTAAAAAAAGTAAACCATATTGAAGCATCTCCTGAGGAAATCATCGTTACTGTAGGAGCTATAGAGGGCCTTGCTGCTGCAGTAATGGCTGTTATTGATCCGGGAGATGAGGTAATCATTCCCATACCTGGATATTCCACTCATATCAGGCAGGTTATAATGGCCTCTGGTAAGCCGGTCTGTGTCCCTACTATTGAGGATGAGAGCTTCGGCCTGGATATTGAAAGGATAAATGATGCCATTACGGAAAAGACAAAAGCTATTTTGTTCAGCGATCCTAATAATCCCACAGGTTCCGTTTATTCTCATGAAGAACTGGAAGATGTTGCTGAAATGGCACGTAAAAATAATCTTATTATTATTACTGATGAAGCCTATGAATACTTCACGTTCGATGGATACAAGCACGATAGTATAGCTTCTTTTCCTGACATGAAAGAACGGGTTATTAGCGCGTTCACTTTTACAAAAACTTATGCAATGACAGGATGGAGAATTGGTTATGTTCATTCTTCAAAAGAAATTGTACCACAAATTAAAAAGGGACATATACCGCTGGCAATTTGTGCACCTGTCGTTTCACAATATGCCGTACTTGAGGCACTTAAAAGTTCTCAGGAATGTATCGAGAGTTTCCGCGAGCATTACAAGAACATGCGGGATTTGATGTGCCGAAGGCTGGACCGCCTCAGTCACATATTTAAGTACCAGAGGCCCAAAGGTTCATATCTAATGTTTCCGAAAATAAAAATAGAGGAGGGCAAGGATTCACTTGCTTTCGCAAAGCGCCTCCTAAAGGAGGCTCGCGTTTCTACTACGCCCGGTGTGGCTTTCAAGAGCGAATCCCATTTACGAATGTCGTTCTGTGTTCCTGAAGAAATAATCAATAAGGCATTTGACAGAATGGAAGATTATTTTTAATGCGTATTTATTTACGTTTAACAGACCGATTGAGCGGACGGCTAAATTACCGCGCTCATCTTTTACGTTAGCATGAACTGGTATGAGATTACAGTGAAAGAAGCTGTATGTCTGTCAATATGCGGTCTAAGAGCGGATCATTTACGAATCATACGTATTGAGAGTTCCTGAGCTGCTCGTACAAAATCATTGTCGGTGAGCCGCCGAAGCTAATGCCCATCCGGGCGGCCTCGTCGATTTAATCACAACCTATCGGTTTATCAGGTCAATTGTTACGGCATAGTCCAAATGGCTTTGTCATTTTCACCAAAGAAGCCGACCTTGCCATCCTCCTGGTTAACGCGAATATTCGCCGATTTGCCTTTCTCCCCACCTAATAATAAAGATGCGCCCTTGTCATTTTCAAGCATTAAAAGGCCGGCTTGAATATCTGCCTTCCGCGGCCCCTTAATCAAATTAATCATTGTCCCGCCCGGATTGTCATCGCCCGGAGAAGTGCTTCTTAAGACAATACTTCTTGGCTTTTGACTTGGCTCACGACCGTCAGATAT
>DQCG01000093.1:15800-29052 GCA_003533825.1 Phycisphaerales bacterium | reverse complement strand
TCAGCGCAATCGCCCGCTTATGGTCTTTGCCTTGAGCAGTTAGTCCTATTGCTGATCTGTTAGCGTCGGCGCTAAGTACGATACCCGGCTTTCCATCAGGGGCAAGGACCTCGATCCGCCTGGCCTGCAGCACTTCCGGTATCGAATCGGGAAGTTTTGCACCGACAGTTAATGATATGACCAGTAGGGCTGCGAATAATCCTGTCATGTATCGCCACCGACGGTTTATTCTTTCAAGCGATTCTATTCTTTTTTCAATTTCTGACATGGTTATTTCTCCTTGTACTGCTCGTAAAAGACCATTGCCGGGGAGCCGGCGAAGCTGATGCCCATCTATGCGGCTTCGTCTATTTCATCCTGGGTAAAGCCTTTCTCTTTAGTTTTTTTCAGGTGCATTTTGAGGCAAAGGAATTATCCTGAGCACTATGATTCCCAGCGCAGCGCCTGCTGTGTTACATAGAATATCGAGTGACGATGGTGTTCGCGTCGGCAGGCCCATCTGAACAGTTTCGATGATGAGGCTCAGGGTCGCACCGGCCAGTATTGTCAAAAAGGCGGCCCGTCTGGGGGATATGTGTCTATTTCCGGCCAGAAATATTAGCATGCACAAGGCAAAGGGGACAAAACCGAGAATGTTGACGAGGATATCCCTCACGGTTCCTTCATCCCAGTACATGTCTCGCCAAAACCGCACAACTATTTCCCTTCTGAGGGCCTTGAATGTCGAAGGAATGATCAGGTGGTTTGTATTGCCCATTTGGTTGTGCACCCAAGCGCCTGTTCGCTCTGAAAAAGTGTACAAAATCATCGGCTCAGGCTCAATAGCGGTGGCCCCGTCCACCAATCCGTCAGCCCATAACTCATAGTGTTGTCGAATTTGCTCGGATGTCAACAGGGTATCATATAGGGCTACACCATACAGATTGCCGGCCCAGGCATTATGACCAATTGACGAATTCCCCAGATTAAGGTAGCCACAGAAATGCTCCACTCCGATCAGTGACCGAATGTCGTACGATTTGGCCAGCTCTCCGTTGACATAAATCTCGGTTCGCTCGGGCCCGGAGGCTATTGTGAACAGCTTTTTTTCATTTGTGATGAGCCCGTCGTCGAGCTCGGTTTCACGATAAGTATCGCGAGCATCAGTCTGGTTGTTTCTGCTGCGTATAACCAGTTCGGTCTTCCATTGGCCAATGACCAACGAGGAGCGAGGATAGCCGTCATGGAAGGATATGATATGCGCCAAACCACCACCTTTTCTCTCGTGCGGTTCGACAAAGATTTCGATCGTCGTGGGTACAAACATATCCGTTCTCGTTCGGACATCGATAGGTGAATCGCTGTAACAGACACCGCCGCTTGCTCTTCGATTTGAAAGGCCTTGCTTATAGAATTGGATGCCATCTTGCCGGCCCAGCCAGCGGACCTGATTTTCTGAAAAAAAGTTCAATGGCCAGAGGCCGAACAAGAAGGTCACAATACTGACCAATATCAACAATAACACGCTGAGCTTGCGACTTACCATTTCCAGATTGGCTCCGAGTATTTCCCCATACGGATTTCCCAAATACAAATCTGCGGACAGCTTCTTATTTCTCCCTTTATCATAGGCTTTATTACATCTCACCTGGATTGTCTGTCAGGAGTTCTTGAATTGCTCATAGAAGACCATGGCCGGGCTTCCGGCGAAGCTGATGCCCATCCAGGCGGCCTCATCTATTTCGTCCTGTGTGAAGCCCTTCTCTTTGGCGTTTTTCAGGTGCATTTCCAGGCATGGCTCACATCGTGTCGCGACTGACAACGCGACGGCCATCGCCTGCTTGGTATAGGCATCAAGGCCGTGCGGAGAGCTTGCCGCGCCGAGAAAACTTGTGAACCTGGCCTTTATCTGGGCGATTTCTGAGCCTTCACTGATGCCTGCGGCTGAGGATACAGCATCAGAGCAACATGCCACTTCTTCGCTTGCTGCCTCGGCTGGAACTGGCTGCGATTGTTGCTTGGCCGGGGCTGGTTTTGTTGTCGGTTTTTTTGGGCTCGGGGCGGGTATTTTCCGCCTGCCGGTGGTCTTGATGTGAACGAGACCCGAGCCTTTTGCGGAAACTCTGCCGACGATTGCTGCGGCGGAAATTCCTTCGATATGAAGGGCTTTCATGAGACTGGCGGCATCATTTTCCGCGATAGCAATCAAAAGGCCGCCGGAGGTTTGGGCATCGTAGCACATATCGACTATCTCCTGCGGTAGGGTATCGGAAGGCACGATGCGGTCGCCACACGATTCTTTGTTTCGTTCGATCGCGCCGGGCAAAATTCCCGCCGCAACGTATTCCAGTACACCGGGCAGTAGCGGAATATCATCCCAGGTGATTTCGACGTCAACGCCGCTCGATAGGGCCATCTCGGCCAGGTGGCCCATCAGGCTGAAACCTGTCACATCTGTGCATGCGTGCGCGCCGAATTTGACCATGAGCTGCGAGGCCTTTTTGTTAAGTGCGGTCATCGAGGCGGCTGCCGCTTCTATGCTGTCCGAATTAGCCCTGCCTATCTGAGCGGCGAATGCTACGATTCCCGTGCCGAGCGGCTTGGTCAGGATGAGCACATCGCCGGGACGAGCGGCTGCGTTGGTTACGATTTTGTCCGTTTTGATTGTGCCGGTTACGGCGAAGCCCGCTTTGATTTCACTATCGTTGATACTGTGGCCGCCTATGATGGCGACTCCGGCCTCGTTCATTTTGTCGATGCCCCCGGAGAGGATTTTATTCATCGTGTCGTCGGGGACCTTGCGAACGGGAAAACCGAGCACCGAAACAGCGGTGATCGGCGCGCCGCCCATGGCGTAAATGTCGCTGACCGAATTTGCCGCCGCCACCTGCCCGAACGCGTAGGGATCGTCCACTGATGGTGTAAAGACGTCCACGGTCTGCACGAGGGCCGTGCCGTCGCCCATATCATACACGCCGGCATCGTCTCCCGCCGGTACGCCAACCAGCACGCGGGGATCGTCCACGGCGGGCAAATCCTTCAAGACCTGTTTTAGAAAGGCCTGGTCGATTTTCGAAGCGCAGCCGGCCTTTTCCACGAGCTTCGTCAGTTGCACTGGTCCGGTAGGGGCTTCAGGCCGCTCTCCGGCACAAGAACAGATGTTCTTTTCCTTAAAGACATCACAGGGACACGGTAGCCTGTGATCGCAAATGCAGTGCCCAAGTCGTATCGAACGCTTCATGACTCGTTTTCGTCTTTCCACATTTATCATCTTTATACCTCTAACTGTTATTGAATAAAGCGCGGTTTGTTAACTGATTGAGCGCATGCCAAAATCGACCGCTTATGCCTTGGCGATGAGCTTCCCTGCGTTTTTGCCGCGGGAAGCATCATATACCTCCGTTGTCTTGATAACTACCACACCTTTGAAGTTCTTATCAGGTTTTTTTCTGTGCAAATTGGAGTTGGCAAACTCGTAAGCTTCGCCTGATGTTTCGTATGTCGCCGTCCCGATGAACTTATAAGACTTGTCCGTATTTTCGTCCCATACGCAGAAAGATGCATAATTATTTTCCTGTACGTTTCTGCGTGTTGCATTCATAAAAAGGTCTCCAACAACAAGAGTGTCAGGCCGATACCACCAGTACATGAGCATATAAACAACGTTCGGAACAGCCTCTTTTGAGGCGGTTGCCAATGCAATGATTTTCTTCTGATTCATAAGTTCTTTCACGTCATTCGGTATTTGCATTTTTTTGTGTTCCTTTCCTGAATTATTAATTTGTCCAATATTTTTTAATCGAGCTGCCCGGATAGTGCCGTGCGAATCCGGATAAACAGATCCGTGAATTCCTTTGCCATTCTGTCTCTCGGCCTGGGCAGGTCTATTTTGAATTCGCGTGCAATCCTGCCGGGCCGCTCGCTGAAAACTAGGACCCTGTCGCCCAGGACGATGGCCTCATCAATATTGTGCGTAACGAATAAGATGGTAGCCTGGTTTTCCTGCCATAAATTAGTTAACATCTCTTGCAGTTCGTTTCTGGTCGAATCATCAACAGCTCCAAACGGTTCATCCATAAGCAGCAGCTTTGGCTCTATTGCCAGCGCCTGGGCAATTGCGGCCCTTTGGCGCATTCCGCCGGAGAGCTCGTGAGGATACGCATCCTCAAAGCCCTCGAGTCCTACGCTGGCAAGCAGCTTAGCAGCTCTGGCCTGTCTTTCTGATCGCGGCACACTCCGCATTTGCAGGCCGAACGATACATTGGAAACAACCGTTCGCCACGGAAACAAAGTGTAGTGCTGAAAAACATGAGCAATATTGTCACCGAACCGCAGCCCCTGCCCCAAACACAGATTTCCCTCATCTGCCGTATCCAATCCTGCGATAAGATTGAGCAGGGTGGTCTTTCCGCACCCGGTCGCACCGACGAGTGTAACAAATTCTCCCTGGAGCACGCGAAGATTCACATTCTCGAGCGCCCTCAACTTGGGGCCCGTATCTGACCGGAAGACCTTGCCTACCTTGCGAAGCTCCAGGGCTATTGGCTTTTCTTTCAGAAGGTTGTTAATCTTACCATGTGTCATGACCTCAGATTTCCTTTCCATGCCAGCGGACGAGGCCGGACATGATTTTACGCATTACGAGACTCAGAAACGCACCAATGCTTCCGATGATTAGCATCGCTGCAATCACAATGTCCATCGCCGCATTGTCTGATGCGTACATAAGCAGATATCCGATCCCGCTCTCAGCGCCCGGCAGCATCTCCGCGGCGATGATCACAAACCAGCATAAACCAAGACCCTGTCTCAGGCCTGTTAGAATCATCGGCATCGAGGCGGGCAAATACACGTGCCGGAAGATCTGCCTGCGCTTTGCTCCCAGCGCTTGTGCAAGAAGCAAGTAGTTCCGCCTGACGCCCCTCACACCGTCGAGAGTGTTGGTCAATACAGGAAAGAAGCCGCCGACGAAGATCACAAAAACCATTCCCAACTGGACCTGGTCGAACACTGTGCGGGTGTATCCGAAGCCGAACAACTGCGGCAGCGTCCCTCTCTTGAATACGGCGATGGCAAAGGGCAGCCATGCAATCGGACACAAGGGTCTCAATACCTCGATAATCGGTTCCAGGCTGCTGCGAATGATACGAATTGAGCCCATGGCGATGCCCAAACTTATTCCTGCTACCGCCGCCAGCAGAAAGCCCAGCAACACCCGCAGCAGGCTTATGAGCGTATTACTCAGAAGCGAGCCTGATGCATAGTGTTCTCGGAACGGATGCACAAGCTGGCCAATCACTCGCGACACCGGCGGGAAAATCCACGGCTGGTTAAGCCATTGGGCCGCAATCTGCCATATGATAAGCAATATGACCGGCACAACAATCCAGCCTAACGGCGATCCGATCCGGAAGATCCAAATCTCACTGGAATTCCCAGTAGGCGGACATCCCAGCCATCGAGACATACGCCATAAATTTCTATTTTTCTGCGCGTCTCTGGGCAAGTTTGTTCCTCGCTTTCTCTAACAAAGACAGATCGTACGCAACTCGCGGCACGTCACTCGGTTTGAGATTCTTGAGCTTATCCTTGAAAATACCAAGGCCATTCATCGCTTCAATCCATTTGCCCATAGTCTGGTGCCATTGTTCGGAGGGATCCATGGAGTAACCGCTCGTGGGAATGCTCATTCTCTCGACGGATTCACTTGTCCCGAGCCATCTTACGGCCGCCGTCACGGCTTTGTCCAAATCTGAGTTGATTGTTTCGTTTGCCTGCTGAAACAACACTAACAGATTCATAATAGCCTCAGACTTTGCCTCTATGGCTTTGACGTTGGCGGCGATACAGCAGCAGGGATGGTCGCGAAACGTTCCCGGCGGCAATTCCTCAAGATCACAGACGATCCGCCCGATTCCGGTCTCGACGGCGATAGCCGGAAATGGATTATTGCCTGCATAGCCGTCGATTAAGCCGCTTCCCAGAGAAACGTTGAGCTTGCTGCCGCCTTTGACGTTAATCATTTGCACCTGGAGGCCGGTTTGCGACGGATCTCCCCCGAACGTTATACCTTCGTGTTTCAATGCTTCCTCGAACACCAGCTTGGCTACGGCCACCGGATTCTTGTACCCAATACGCAGCGGCTTATCAGTGGCTTTGGCTATGGTTACAAATTCTTTCCAGGTTTTTGCCGGAAAGTCAGGCTTAACGACAAACATATCCCCTTTATAGTGAAGCGGCGCAATGAGCTTTACCGGTGCCCCGCTGTCGGCTGAAGCAAGCACCGGAGCGACACCGCCAAAACCTACTTCAATGACATTTTGCGCCAGAGCCGTCGGCATCTTGGATGCGCCGCCCACTTTCATTATTTCAAGGTCTGCGATTTTCCTGCCCCGATCCAACAGTTCATAGAACTTACGATCCTCGACGACCTTCACACTAATCCCGCTTTGCCTGGCGAATTCGGAGGCATTATCCAGAGCGACGAATAAAGCTGTGTGGTGGTCATGGCCGACATGCCCGATCTTCAGGCTTGTTATCCCTGTCGATTTTCCTGTTTCTTCTTTTTGTTTGCAGCTTGCCAGAAAGACTGTGCAGATCAGCAACGCAACAAGTATGAATGTCACCTTTCTCATAATCGATCCCTTTCAGAATCATTGTCTTATTGCTTTACATTTTCTAAGAAATCTAATCTTCAGCTACCACCGACGGAAAAGCTTGAGAACAAGTCCAATCTCGTCTCTATCTGTAAATGTAGAATCAAGGTTGATGGGGATACCGGCCTTAAACGACCATCCCTTCCTGAATTTCCAGATTACACCAGGCACAAGATCGTGACTATGACCCTTACTCTCTTTGTCAAGGTAGTTGTATTCGACTACCGGCCAAAAGCTTGGATCGAGCTTGTAAAGTACAGCGCCATTTATTTCTCCAACCTCTGCATTATCATCCTCGCTCCATTTGTAGTTTGGATTGAAGTGCAGTGAAAAATCCTTCCACGCTTTCGAAATCTCCGTGGATATCTTGTAGGCGCCGTTATCACTTCCCAACAACCGGTCCGGGTCTCCCGAAGGAAAATAGTACCAAAAATCCACGGCAATTCCCGGGAAATTGTTCGTTTCCTTAATGAGGTTCCACTTCTCAAATACGAAGATGTTCGCAAGGCCCTGGCTGTCATTTTCCTTGCCGGGGATGTCGAAATCGTTCATAAAGTAGGGAATCCCGAGTGCAATATGATGGTCCTCCGCCCAGCCATATTTTGAGCAGAACACAAACACAGACTTTTGTTTCTGTTGCCCCGATGTTCGGCTGTGATAGTCTTTATCAGCTCCTCTTACCTGTGTCCAGTCGAAGTGCTGATACTTGAGCGATACGGATAAATGATCCTTGCCGACTGTTTTGGCGCTTCTTGTTTTTGTAAAAAAGCTCATACAATACTTGCCACACCATGGATACAATCCATCCTCCTGTCCGGTAAAGCCTCCTTCACTTATTGCGGCACCTTTTGTAGAGACCGCAAAAGTGACTGTAAAGGCTAAAAGCACTGAAATCTTTTTCATACTCATAGTAACATTCTTTCAAAATGGTATTATCCCCCATTTATTTTGACATTACATGTAACTTTATTATGCTGTTTGACTTCAATTTATCTGTATCTTTCATTTTTTTCACCGTTTCGTTTTCCCCAATAAAAAAGGCGGGTAAGAGAAGTTGTCTCTTTACCCGCCGGTGCTCGTGGCTCGATCTGACTTTACCCTATCAAGTGCCAGGTTTCCTCCTGCTTGATTTCAAAAGGCCCCAGATCCATATCTATTTTAACCTGGTATTTGCCTTTGAAATCCTCTGGCACTCGCCACGAGTACCGGCATACGCCGCCTCAGCCATACTCGAATTTGCCCACAGCAAGCTTCTGTCCGGACTTGTCGACAATCGTAAACGCCGGTGCCGGCAGGGGGCCGTTATGTGTCAATACTTCGGGACTGTAGTGTTCGCAGGCCTGGCCAACCAGTGCAAGACCGATTGATACTGTCCGATTCCTGCGTTGTACATCAGTGCGAATTTCCAAAGGCGGGCCAAGTTTCAGGGTAGTAGTATTTCCTTTAGCTACGTTAATTGTCGCCAGCTTTCCCCATGGCTCCCTGCGGCAGAGAATTGACCACCACTGATCGCTGGTTTTTGTCAGCCTGACGACGATTCGCTCCGGCTTGTACGTCCCGGTGCGGATCCCAACCGGTTCGCTTGCCGATACAGAAATTGCCTTACTGCCCCATCTGCCGATCAAATTCAGGTCTGTCTCAAAACCGGTGGCCTCAATCTTGATATAGCCGGTCTGCTGCGAATAGTAAAATATGATCAATCCGATTAAAACGACAATGATAACCGGTATGACTATTATTTTCTTCATGGACACGCCGTCCTGATATCGTTCTCAGACTACTATGTTTTGATCCTTTTTAAGAATTAGACGTCAAAGCAATGATTATGTTACAAACTTTCCTGCAAATCCCGTTTTATTACTGTTACATTATTGCTGCATTACTGAAATACGCAAGGTAAAAGCGGGATTCCGGGATTTTCTACTTGCCTGAGATTGGGAACAATTAAACCTTTCCAAACCATATTTCTTCGATATTTTTCTCAAAAGGCCCCAGGTCGATATCCACCTGAACCTGGTATTTTCCTTTGAAATCCTTTGGTACTTGCCACAAGTACTGCCGGCAGGTACCGCCTCAGCCATATTTGAATTTACCGGATTCTAGTACATTTCCAGTTTCATCCACGATTTTGATTTTTGCTCTGGTGACGGCCCAATTGTTTTTTGTAACGTTTTTATCGTATTTCTCCCCGGCCCGGCCGATAATGGCGTAATCTATCGAGAGGTTCGAGCCGTTTTTTTGAACTTCCGGTTTAATCAGAAAAGGCGGTCCGAGTTTTAGTGCAGTTGCCTCTTTGTGTCGAACTTTGATTTTTGAGAGGTCTCCCCAGGGGCCCTGGCTTTTGATCCGCCATGTGTCGCCGCCTTGTTTCATTGAGAGGCTCAGGAGCTTGGGTCTGTAGATTCGTGCGCCGATTTTGGCCGGCTCGACGGCTGAGGTAATTGTTGTCTGAGCAATCCAGCTACTTTTAAGCTCCAGTACAGCATCAGCCCCGCCGGCATCGATCCCGACAAATCCTTTCCGCTGTGTATAGAATAGAAGTACAAGACAGGCGGCCGTTATAATGGCTAAAGAAATCCATATATCGTTTTTCTTCATGTACTTACTGCCTCAGGTTGGTTTTGTTCTATATTAATTCAGATGCAGAGATTATGGTTTTGTTACGTTCTTTTTTGGAATTTTCTATGTAAAGGATAAAATTTTAACGATTTGCTCCGATTTTCCAAACAAAACAGAAACAAGTGTTCGGACGAACCATAAGTCTTTATTTGCTGCTGTTCTTTACAGCTTATTTTCAGCTTATCGAGTGCCAGGTTTCATCCGGTTTTGTTTCGAACGGTCCCATGTTGGCTTCTACCTGTACTTTGAATTTTCCCTTGAAATTACTCGGTGCTCGCCACGAGTACCTGCATGTGCCGCCTCAGCCATATTTGAATCTGCCGGTAGTAAGAGTTTTTCCGGCCTCGTTGACGATTTTGAAGCCCGGTGCAGGCTGCCATCGCTTGTTCTTTTGGACGCCGCCGGCGTATTTTTCTCCGGCCTGTCCCTCAACGATAAGACCGATGGAAACGTTACGGCCTCTGATCTGGACGTCGGTTTTGACCAAAAGCGGCGGTCCGGGTTTGGCGCCATCCTTTAAACCGGACACAGACTGTCCCTTAGCCAGATCCAGAACCCATTTGTCGCCGTTGGCGTCCGTCATCGAGAGTGCCGAAAGGCCCATTTGCCGCCGGGATGTTTTCGGAGATGAGAATACTCCTCGCAGCAATGCCCCGATTCCGACAACCGATACCACTGCTATGGAGATAATTACGATGATTTTCTTGTTTTCGGAAGGATTGTTATTCATTACGAAACCTCATTATAGCCACAGTATTTTCTACCTGATTCGATCCTGCTTATACGACGAGCCGCCCGGAGATATTAATCCGTATATATTCATAGTAAAACTTTTCACAGGGATCATACGCTTTGGGGTCATTATAGCAATTCGGGAGTGAAATTCGAGTGAAATCGATAAAATTTCACGTTTTCGCAGGAATAATACAGAAAAATTATAATGAAATTGCCATGCATGCGTATCTATATATAGAGAAAATGCCGTTCGATTTATTGGGGATAATCGTTTGTTAACGAGAAACTCACAATGAACTGAGGTGATTATCTAATAGTAAGAAAGCAATGTTTTCTTGATTTTTGTTTCACTAACGGACTAAAAGAAGTATAATGAAAAAACAGCATCAATGATGAGCAGGAACAAGGAAAGTTTATTTGCCAGAATGGAAATAATAGCTTTGGGAAGTTATTGAAAGAGACTTTGGCAATGCGAAGGCGAACGATATCTGCGTTTACACTTATAGAGTTGCTGGTCGTTATTTCTATCATATCATTGCTCATGGCCATATTACTGCCTTCCCTTGGTAAGGCGCGTGAGCAGGGCCGAAGGGCGACATGCATGGCTAATTTGCGGTCGATCGGTCAGGGCATATATCTCTACGCCCATGACAATGACGGCAGGCTTGTACCCGGTGATTGGAGGGTCTCGTGGGATGTATGGGGACAGGTGGCGGAGTATCCCAGGGGCTGTCGAATTCCTCCCGTGCTGGAATCAAGAGAGGTCAATCTGGGGCATCTTATCAGGTCCGGAATTCTGCCGATGCCCGGTAGCAAAGATAATGTGTTCTTCTGTCCTTCAAACAAGACACCCGATGGTAAGCATTGTTACGAAGACTTTGCACAGGGCTGGGGCAGCATCGATCACGTTGCCACGACAAGCTATATGTATAATAATGCCCTTGATGGTTTTGACGGCTTTGTTCAGGATGGCCAGTTTGCCGTTCTTTCGCACAAGAATAAGCTTAGCTTTCTTCGAGGAGACGGCAGCGTCGATACTTTCAATGTGAAACCGCTGGATTTCGGTTCGCCATGGGGCCCGGAATTATTGCAGGAGGCCTCGCTCAGATACGGCGTGTGTTTTCCCACCGTTATGCTGCACAGGTGGCTCGCACGAGGCCAGGTCAATTTGGATGAGGCGATGGAATTTCTGAGCAATCCCCAGGGCTGGGCTGACAGCCACAGCACATTGATGAACGATCCCGCGTGCAGGGCGGTCTCGGAGCCGGTACTTCTTGCAAGCGTCGGCACTGCATCTTTGGCTTGTGACGTAGTGGGCGTGTGGGGCGCTGCGCCGCCCTCCGGGTGATAACAGATAGCCGGCGGTCGTGTCGACCGCTTTTCAAAAATCATCGGAAAGAGCTTTTGTCGGATTGTTTTATCTGCACTGCAGATAATATATTGTTTTGCTGAGGTCCGCCGCCAAAAGCTGTCATGGTTTTTTTCGGGCTTTGATTTATGGTGTATTACGCGTACCTGTAAAAGGTGATGAAATGAGAAAAAGGGCAAATTTCCTTTCAAAAGAGCTTGATTTTGTTACTTTTCCGCGGTCTTTCTTTCTACCGGTTATGTTTCTTTCTCTTATGCCCTTGCCTTCGGTGGCGGTTTGTGCCGAATGGCAGCCGATTGGTCCGGAAGGTGGGAATTTCATCTTTTCGATGACGAATCCTGCGAACGCCAACGAGGTGACGGCGATTACGACCAGCCCTTCACCTTCGAACGTATACAGGAGTACGGATGCAGGGGCGAGCTGGAGCAAGATCGGTGAAATTCCCTATGCATACATATATGACGTGAGCGCCTTTGATTTCTCGACGCTCTATGCGATTTCGAGTTCCCGCTGCTACCGTTCTACGGATGGTGGGGTAAGCTGGACTATGGCGTCGATGCCTTCCTCAACGGGATGGGCTTATCGTGTTTGTGCCGATCCTGCGGACAGCAGTAAAGTTTACGCCGCGGGATACATATATGACTATCAGAATTACCCCTACACCTACAGCATGGTATTCTTTAAGAGCACCGATGGAGGTCTGAACTGGAGCGCTTCATCGTTCTTTACCTTTGATTCCTTCTATCCTTACGACATGGCGATCTCTGAAAGCAATCCGAGCGTTATGTACGTTTCCGGTTACAAGCAAGTCAATAAAGAGTCTTTTGGTGCCTTATTTCAAACATTAGATGGTGGAAACACCTGGACGGACATATCCAGTTCCGTCGATACCGAACGTTACAATTATTTCCAATCAGTCGCTATTGATCCGACAGATGAAAACAAGGTCTATGTCGGAGGCACATATTTTTATCGCTCAACAAGAGAAGGACGCGGCAACGAGTTATCATGGGTACGTAATGCAAGGCGTTTTAATGCCTATTCTATTGATATTGACCCTGTCGAACCATCCAGGATTTATGCCGCTGGTTACGAAAGTGTGAGCGTTAGTACCGACTATGGCCAAACCTGGACGGTTCATAGTGGTTGTATACAAAGATCAGGACAGCATATTGAAGTTGCTCCGGCCGACCCCTCCATGATTTTTATCGCATCCTATGCCGGTTTCTACAAGTCATCAGACTCGGGCATAACCTGGAACTCTGCCTACGAGGGCATCTATGCCGCGAGAATCGCCGCCCTTGCGGCAGCTCCCTCAACGGTGATTATCCAGAACAGCGGCTTTCTGATGGCATATAAAATAGTAAGGACTGCCGAATGGCAGGAAGTCGTTACACCTCAGTCCTGCGGAGAGGTTTGTGATATTCTGATTGATCCCGACAATCCGGATACCGTATTAATTCTTGAGGGCTCCGGGTGAGGCGGCGCAGAGCTCTTCAGGAGCACAGACGGATGTTCCGTCTGGTCATTAGTCGAGCAGTATTTTGATGACGGCAGTTGTCTCGCTCGGGACCCTTATAACTCAGACGTTATTTATGCCGGTGGAGGTTACTACAACAGTTCAACACGTCAGTATTCGATGTCGATCTTGAAATCAACGAATGGTGGGATCAGTTGGCCGACTCGTAGAAGCATAGGACAAGGAAACTATGGTACGTCTTGCCAGTCCATCGCCGTGGCGCCGAGTGATTCAGCCATTGTGTATGCCGGCGGCCAAATCGATCGGTACCCGAAGATATTCCGCTCAAATGATGCCGGCAATACATGGAATGATATCACCGATAATCTGGTTCCAATGCACAGACAAGGCGATGCCGTAAATGCGATTTGGGTC